>CALGWE010000261.1:0-2710 GCA_937935915.1 uncultured Clostridia bacterium | reverse complement strand
ATTAAAATCAGCTAATGCGACAGCTCCTTTTATTTTTATAGGCTTAGCGGGGGACTACGCCATCTACTCTACACTTCTTGATTCCATCTTGGTCCATGTAGATAAATCTACAGATGTTATCATTTGGTTAAATGTAGTAGTAACACAATTAGATAGTTTATTGTATGATTTTATTATAGCTACTATATTTATTTTTAAAATATCTTTTACTTAAAATGATTTTTTTTACTACATAATATGTCTTTATTTATATATGTAACTTTCCTTTTACTTCAAAAATAAAAGTTATATGCTATATTTATTGAAATATTTCTTTATGTGTTTGTTCAATTTTCTTTTTACCACCTAATATATCTTCATAGTAAACCCTCAATATTTCCCCTACACTCCATGCTTGTGCATAACATCCTCTTGCAAGATGTGGCGTATCTCCATCAAATATCTCTGCAATAGTACCTAAACATTGATTTTCTAAATCTACTTCTTGATCACTTATAAGACTATCTACAAATTCTATTGCCTCTTTACTATAATGATTAACTTTACAATAAGCTGTAAAGAATGCACCTATAGGAAATCCCCATGTTGTCCCTTGATGATATGCCATATCTCTATCAAATAGTTTTCCTTCATAAGTTGCATGATAATCTGGATGATTAGGTGATAAACTTCTTAGACCATATGGTGTATATAATTCTTCAAAAACTTTACGTACAACACATTGAGCTCTTTCTTCAGAAAGCATTGTAAATGGCAATGATACAGCCCATATTTGATTAGGTCTAATGGTTGCATCCCCACCCTTCTCATCTACTACATCATATAAACATTTTTCTGACGCATTCCAAAATGTTTTATTAAAGGATTCCTTAACCATTTCTGCCAATATTTCATATTCTCCCTTTGCTTTTCTCTCAAATTTCTTTTCAAAAAAGCTCATTATTTTTAGGGCATTATACCATAATGCATTAATCTCTACAGGCTTACCGTGTCTAGGTGTTACGACAATATCATTTACTCTTACATCCATCCAAGTCACCTGATCTAATCCTGAACCTGCCCAAATCAAACTATCCTCTGTCATATGTATTGAAAAATGTGTTCCTTCTTTATAGGCATTAATAATCTTTTTTAAATATGGATAAATTTCTTCTTCAACAAATGTAATACTTTCTTCTGTACCACTATACATTAAGTAACTATATGTAGCATGTATAAACCATAATGATGCATCTACTGTATTATATAGAGGTTCACCTTGACTACTTGGGAACATATTAGGTATTAATCCATCCTTTTCATACAACACAAAACTCTTTAATATTTCTTTTGCATCTTCAAAACGTCCTGTTACTAATGTAAGTCCAGTAAATGCAATCATGGTATCTCTTCCCCAATCTAAAAACCAAGGATATCCCGCCAAAATAGTTTTACTATTTATTGAATCTCTTTGAACAATAAAGTGATCTGCTGCAATAGGTAAATACTGTGCTATTAATCTCTTATCATCGAATGTATTTCTAAGTTTATTTATACGCTTCGCTTCACTATTGAACACCTCTTGAGGATCTATCTTTTCATTTTCTAAGGTACATACAATATAAATCGTCTTCTTTTCATAAGGTGCCATTTGTATTTGATAACTTCCCGGCTTATAAAGTTGCTCCATATAAGAATCACCAGTTGTTTTATCTATATTATAAAATACATTATCTGTAATTATTTCTTGTTCTTTAAACTCACCTTCTGTACTCCATAAATGAATATGTATATTTCTATTATATTGCGGTATAAATTCTAATTCTGTATTATGATTTTCCTCTTGTCTCTTAAACTTCTTTTCAAAAATTAGATTATCCTCTTTAGAACATTCTCCTGGATTTCTACATACTAAAAATGGTGTAATACTTAATACACCCTCCTTACTATTATTAGAGATATCATAGCGAACAATCACTGTATTTTTCTCATACTCTAGGGCTATATGCTTATCAATTATTGCCCCATTAATCATATAACGATAATGTGGTAGCCCATCATATGAAAAGCTTTGTTGATTTTGATACCCTTCAACTATCTCTTTTTCATATTTAGTTGTTGTTAAGGGATGACTTATCCCTTCATAAGTAACGCTTTCCTCTAGCTTGTTTAATATCATATAACGTTCCTCAGGTGAAGTTAAACACGCTACTAATAAGCCTTGGTATTTCCTATTATTTGCACCTATTACTGTAGAACCTGCAAATCCACTACGACCATTCGTAATGAGCCATTCTCTTTCTATTCCTCTTTCATAATTAATCCAATCTCTTTTTCCATATCTCATCATATTTTTCCCTTAAATATATTTTTTTATGAAGTAAAAAATATGTACTAGCTACTTTCATTATAGCACTAAATCACCTTAAGCGGAATCGTTACCATATAGGGTTGGGGGAGTTGTGCTTCTTAATTACTCCACCGGTAGATTAAGAAGCACAACTTCCCAATCTCGTTAAAACATAACTTCCTATATTTTTCCCTAAAACGAAAAAAAACACCCTTTCCGGGTGTCTTCCTTATACTATCAAAAACAAATACTACAAGTTATTTAACCTGTTTTGTTAGGTCAAACCCTCGAACCGTTAGTATTGGTCACCTGAACACATTACTGTGCTTACAGCTCCAACCTATCAACCTCATAGTCTCTAAGGGGTCTTACTCCTTTCGG
>CALGWE010000260.1:0-2710 GCA_937935915.1 uncultured Clostridia bacterium | reverse complement strand
TACCTTAACGATTCTTAAAAGTCTATAAAGTATCGGGAGGCTATTTATAGGAGCATTCTGCTTAGGAAAAAGTTTATTCCAAACTATACCTATTTTTAAGAAAGATAAGGTAGCTATGCAATACTTAACTTGCAAGATTTGAGAAGGAGCACAAAAACTATACATATTGTAGATAAATAAAAAGTCCAGTTATTAAGAAGTTTAATAACTGGACTTTTTATTTATCTAATCTTGATTTTTTATGTAACTATCTTAACCTATGCTTCATTATTCTGGTCTTCCCCCTCTAACACTTAAATCAAGATCAAGATTAGAACCATCACTGTTATACACATAAAAACTATACTTTCCAGTACCTGAATCACCTATAAAATGTTCATACTCTCCCTTTGAAATTAATTTCCCCTCGGCATCATATTGGGCTGCTGGAATAATAAACTGTGGATACGACTGCCTCCCATGATCACTGCTGGCAAATTTGGTAACGCTACAAGTAACAGGCACTTTTGAGAAATTTTCAAAAGAATAACCTACATAACTCGTCACAAAATCAATCACAACCTTATCATCCCCATCATTCCCAAAGTGATGTTCATATATAGCCTCCTGCTCAGCCATGTTTGCATAAGGATCTATTCTAACACCCTTAGAATTATAAGTCTTAGGCTCTAAAGTATCCTTTATCACCATTCCCACTAAAAATATCATGCAACAAATTATAAATCGTTTTAAAGTCCTATTTAATTTCATATCTATCTCCTTTTCCACCCCCTATATTACCATAACTCCATAACTTTTACCTACTCCTTACCTTATAGTCGAACCCAGTCAGTCATCCCCCGCCCCCATCTCGGCAGGCGAGACTATTAAGTAGTCCGTAAAGAAGCCGAGGGATTATACGCACCGTAAGCTACATTCCCCACTTAACACTTTTTAACTTGTTATTGCCTTTTAGTAAATGTGATGAGCATATTATCTACTTCCTTTTTTAACAGTAGTTAGATAATATATAAAGCAACTTATTTTTCAACTTCACTTTTTTAATATACATTAGATTTGATACTACTTAATATTAAAAAAGGAGTAGGACATTCGCCCCCACTCCTTTGACTTAATAAATTATTTTTCTATTTTTTATATACAACCGAAGTACAACTTATTATTATTGATACAAAAATAGGTTGTATAAAATCAATCTCTAACCTATTTGAAATAAATATATCATATAAAATAGAAACACTATAACATATTAAAAATGTCTTCATGAAATTCCATGCTATATTTTTCAAATTTCTTTTTTTATTCTTTATATCCGCTTGCATAAACTTTATCAAATGTATATCCTAAATAATCTGTATAATCTTTCTTTCCATAATACCATGTATCCCATTTTGATGCAACAACCATAGATGGAACTACAGCAGATGTTCTTTGTGAATATGTTTGCTTATAATATACAATAGGAATTAAATCATCAACTATTTTACCTGCTATAGAACCTGCTGCTGCTGCAAGACCACCTGTAACACCTCCAGATAAACCTGCAATATAAATTATTACAGCTGTTACTCCTGATACTGTATAATTCTTAATTTTTGTATTGCCCTTTATAGTATCACTAACCCATGGTGATACAGGTCCACCATTATATGATGCTCTAGACATATTTGATATTGTTTCAGTAGGCATTTCAAGTGTTTGCACTTCCGTTGACACTTCGCCATCTACCTCTGTATTAAGAGTTAATACTTGACCATTTGATACTGTTAACGTTTGATTCGCATATTCTACAAAATTTCCTTCATCATCTTTTTGGTAAATTACGCTATCTACTCTATCAAAATTATCACTAGCATTTTCTACTACTTTATAAGTAATTCCATTACTTTCATATATGTATTCTAGATGCTTACTTCCAGGTTGACCTACCAAATATGTATAATTAGTTTTTTCTTCTGATAATGTACTTACAGTTTCACTTAATACGCTTGGATTATGATTAGTTTGAGCCATTACAGAAGCTACTGACCCCATACTCATAGTAGATGCTAATGTAAATACAGTTATTTTTCTTAATGTTGATTTTCTCAATTTATGTACCTCTCCCATTTAAAATCCCATTTATATTTTATTTTGAATATTATAGATTGCAATCACATTCATTAAATCAATATTGATAATTTATTTTAAACCAAATTTTCACATTATTAAACCCTAAATCAAGAAAAAAAATATTAAATTTATTTTTAATCATTAAAAGAATTTTAATAATTTAACTTTATTTGTACTTATCCCTATACTCTTTTAATGCTTGAGCTAATAAATCACCCATTCTAAAGTTTACACTGTGCTTCTTAGCAAACTCTTTGAACTCTTCCCACACTACCTTGTTGCTACGTGCTGAAATCATTACATTCTCCCTCTGTGGTAACTCAATCCTTATAAATGTACTACCATCTGTATGACTCAATACCCGCTTACCATCGCTCTCTATGTAACCCAGTTTTTTCAATGCTCTTCTTAGTTTATCAGTTGCACTATAACCGACCTCTGCATACACGTCTTTTACTGCTCTACCATCTTTCATAAGTTCAAGTGCTTTGATGAGCTTAGACCTTCTTAACATTACGGAGTTAGTAGCTGTAGGTGAGTGTACGCCCTCCTTGCGCCCCTTACCCACTACTTACCCTATAGTCGAACCATCCTTCTT
>CALGWE010000259.1:0-1508 GCA_937935915.1 uncultured Clostridia bacterium | reverse complement strand
ATGTTATATCTTTATGTGATACTCCCCTTTTCTACAGCTGTCATAAGCTTGAAGGCAATTAACTTATAGAGTAACTTTTTAAGTTGTTCCTTTTCTTTATTATCGTCTCGATATAGTTCTTGTAATTCTTTATGTTCTCCAAAGCTCTTTTCTATCATATCATTGTAAATAATAGCATCTACCATAAATTGTAATACTTTTTTTTGTTCTGGCATAAAAGGCATTACTGCGCGAATAAGTTCGGCTTCTTTACAAAGGTTCGCTTCACACTCATTGCGATAGCCATTTAATTTCGTTCGTAATTGTCCTATATATTTTTTATCTATATAGGCCCAAATCATAGCTGAAATTTCATTGAGGTCCTGCTCTAGATTAACGGTTAACTCATTTTTTTCCATAAGCTATTCCCCTTGTTACTTGAGTTCACTATTATTTTATTCTTTAGTTTTTATAAAAATGTCATAAATAGTTCTATTGTATTTATGTCCACTCATACATTATAAAAGAAAGACATTCAAGGAGGTTCTCCTATGGTTTCTCTAGACCGTGCTATTAACAATGACTTCCTAACCATTTCTAAATCACTTATTCCATATTTACCACGCGAAAATCAAAGATCTCTTGCTATCTTCGTAAAAACTTTTGAACTCATGCAAACTATTAACCTATTTTCAAGAGATGATGTTGTACATTCTATGTCTCGTTCTCATGAGGCTGGTTGGGAAAAAGAATTTTTAAAAGATGTACGTCAAAATCTTTCTGGAGACCGTGGTTATTTTATAGATGCTCTTTTAAAACTTACTGAAGTCCGCGACCTTATTGATAACCATCCTACGGAAAACAACTATGTGACACCTGCGCCTACCGTCGAACCTTACCCAAATGATCCACCACAAGCTGCACCTGTTAATAATAGCTCAGCAGTTAATAATAGCTCAGCAATTAACCCAGCTGATGTGATTGATAAGCTCTCTACAATGCTTCAACCTAATCAAGTACAGTTACTTAAAGTGCTTTCTTCTTTTATGAAATAATCTTTTAATTTAAAAGGAGGGTTCTTATGGACTTAGTTAATCATCCTGCTTTTGCAAGTACGGATAAAAGCTTCTTAATCTATCTTCAAAAAACTTTAAGTTCACTTACTTATAAGAGTGATATTGAAGTTATTGCAACACTTATGGCAATCTCTAATGAAGCCAATAAAAAGAATGTGCAATTCACACCAGATATGCAAGTGGCTTTACTTGAATATCTAAAAATCCGTTTACCAATTAATAAACGTCATCAATTTGAAGCTATGATTAAAACCTTTACAGCTTCTATGAACAAATCTAAATAAAAAAGAGTGTGTCACAAAATAGGTCCGCTGAGGTAGTGAGGGGGGCGAGGCTACTCCTTACTACCTCAGCTGGTATTTGGACACCGTAGGAAAGGATAAAAGAAAAAGTTAATGTAATTATCTTGATAGTAAGTATAGACGTTGATGTACTTATAATATTAATATACTT
>CALGWE010000258.1:0-6061 GCA_937935915.1 uncultured Clostridia bacterium | reverse complement strand
AGATGTAACAAGAGAAGAAAGTGTAGATCAAGAGACACTTGTTATTAATGCAAATGGTGGAAAAATGCAATCAGCAGATGATAATATCAGCTTTTCATATGTACCAGTAAGTGGGGATTTTACTGCTACAATGAAGATTTCAAGTTTAGAAAATACAACCTCAAACACAAGAGCTTATTTAATGATACGTAACGGATTAGATACTACAGCAGCCCACATTTCAGCAGGACTTAAAGGCAGTGGGCAAGGGGTATATGAAGTGAGACTTCCAGAACGTAGTAGTGGAAGCTTAAGTGGATCTAAGGTAGATAGTTTTGTACGTATTGTAAAAGAAGGTTTAAACTTTAGTATCTACGTATCTAATACTTTAGATTTTTCAGAGGCACCTGTTAAAGTATTTAAGGCAAATGATAGCAAAAATAATACATCAGTCCTTATGGCAGATACCCTTAATGTAGGGATTGCAGCTTGTGATGCAAAAGTAAAAGTAGACTACTTTAAAATAGTAGATGGTAGTGGGAATACAGTATATGATCTTAAAGATAGCAGTGAAGATAGGCCAGTAGTAGAAGAAGCTAAAATTATAAGTGTAGAAAGTCCAAATAGTATCAGTGTATATCAAGGTGAAACAATTAATTTACCTAGTACAGTAAAAGCGACATATAGTAATGGAACAACAAAAGAAGTGAAAGTTACATGGCAAGAAGTAAGTGATGTAGTCGGTACACAAACAATTATTGGTAAGGTTGAAGGCTATGAAAGTCCAGTGATTATGAAGGTAACAATTTTAGAGAAAGAAGAAGACAATAAGCCAGAAACTGATCTAACAACAATATATGTTGCAGCAGATGCCACAGATAATGGGGCAGGTACAGTTAATGCTCCAATGTCACTTAGAAAAGCTATTGAAAGTGTAAATCAAGGTGGCACAATTTATTTAAAAGGTGGTACATATTATTTTGATAGTCAACTTACAATTCCATATACAAATAGTGGAGAAGAAGGAAAGTTAAAATCTATCATAGCATTAGAGGGTGAAGATGTTGTATTAGATTTCTCAGCACAATCTTATAACATGAAAGATACATCGCTTAATGAACGTGGTCTTCAAGTGAATGGTGACTATTGGTATATTAAGGGTATTACAGTACAAGGTGCAGCAGATAACGGATTTTATATTGCTGGTAAACACAATACTGTAGAACTTTGTGTGGCAAAAGGCAATCGCGATACAGGCCTTCAAATAGGTAGAAGAGGTTCTAGTGTAACAAACTTTGCAGATTGGCCATCAGATAACCTTATTTTAAACTGTACGTCTTATAACAATAGTGACCCAGCTACAGGAGAAAATGCAGATGGTTTTGCAGCTAAATTAACATGTGGTAATGGCAATGTTTTTGATGGCTGTATTTCATATAATAATGTAGACGATGGTTGGGATTTATATACTAAATCAGCTACAGGGCCAATTGGTGCAATTACAATTAGAAACTGTATTGCCTTTAGAAATGGTGCGACAACAGATGGAGTATTTACCCAAAATAGTGATGGTAATGGTTTTAAATTAGGTGGCTCTAAAATCGCAGTTTCTCATATAGTTGAAAATTGTATCGCCTTTGAAAACAAAAATCATGGTTTCACAGATAATAGTAACCCAGGAATAATTACAGTAAGAAACTGTACAAGTATTAATAATGCTTTAGATGGTGGTGCTAAGAGTAATATTGACTTTGCGAGAGATAAAACAAATTCATATAATATCTTAGAAAACTGTATTTCATTTAGCACAGGTAAGGTTGGTAGTGATAAATACAAAGGTGAAGCTGAAAACTGTGTCTTTAATAATGGTGGTAAATGGTACAACATTAGTGAGCGTCAAGAAGTAGATGTAAATAATTCAGCATTAAGAGGGACACCAATGATAGCAGGTGTGACTGCAAATGATTTTGTAACATTACAAACACCTTCATCTCATAGTGATATCCATAAATTATGGCGTAATGCAGATGGTTCGATTAATATTGGAGAAGTATTTAAAATTAAATCAGATAGTAAGTTTGCAAACCGTAATTTAGGTGCAGACCTTTCTAACTAAGCCTACTAGTAAGTTTATATAAACAAAAAGGAGTATCGTGAAATAATCAATCATTTCACGATACTCCTTTTTGTAATCTTGTAGAGTAGAAATCTTTTTTAAAAGATAGACATGGAAGAAAATATCATTTAATATACCAAGTAGACATATGTCAATTATTCGTAAACATTTATAGAATTATTGGTAATAGAAGTATATATGTTAGGAGTAATAAAGCATATATATGAAAATAATAAATAGAAAAAGTAAAAGAGGATTAAAAATGAAATTTATTATCGTAGGTGGTATAGCAGCTGGAATGAGTGCTGCAGCCAAACTTAGAAGATTAGATCAAGAAGCAGAAATTACAGTATATGAAAAACAAAATTATGTATCATTTGGTGCATGTGGACTGCCTTATTATGTAGGTGGATTCTTTGATAATCCAGATCAAATGATAGTAAGAACACCTGAGAAATTTAGAGAAACAGGTATTAATGTACAAACTGAACATGAAGTGATTTCAGTAGATGTAAAGGCACAAACTGTGAAGGTAAAAAATTTAGTAACAGGGGAAGTCTTTGAAGATAACTATGACAAAATGATGATTGCTACAGGGGCAAGTGCAATTATCCCACCTATTACTAACTTAGAACTTGAAAATGTGCATACTATGCGTTCATTACAAGATGGTCATATCTTAAAAGAAAAACTTCAAAGAGAAGATATTCAAACAGTAGGGATCATAGGCGCTGGCTTCATTGGACTTGAAGCTGTAGAAGCGGCTAAAAAATGTGGTAAAGAAGTTGCTGTATTCCAACTTGAAGACCGTGTGTTAAAAGAAGTATTTGATGCTGAAATGACAACTTATTTAGAAGATGAATTAAGAGTACATGGTGTTAATCTTCAAACAAGTACAAAGGTAGTGGCATTAAAAGGTGAGAAAGCCGTAACACATATTGTGACTGATAAAGATGAAGTGCAAGTTGACCTTGTCATCTTAGCAACAGGAGTTAGACCAAATACAGCTTTCTTAAAAGACAGCGGCATTGAAATGTTAGGCAATGGGGCTATTGTAGTAGACAATGAAGGGAAAACGTCAATTGCTAATATCTATGCAGCAGGAGATTGTGCTACAGTACCACATCTTTTAAAAGAAACACCAGCTTATATTCCACTTGCAACAAGTGCCAATAAATTAGGGCGTATCGTAGGTGAAAATTTAGGCGGTAATACAATGATTTTCGAAGGCACACTTGGTTCAAGCTGTATTAAAGTGATGGATATTGAAGCAGGAAGAACAGGTCTTTCAGAAGAAGAAGCTAAGGGTATGAATTTAGATTATAAAACAGTTTGTATTGAAGATAAAAATCAAACTGACTACTATCCAGGACAAGAATCTATTGTCATTAAATTAATTTATGACAATACAACAAAAGTAATTTTAGGTGGTCAAGTAGTAGGCAAAAAAGATGCTGTACAAAGAACTAATGTAATTGCAGCAGCTATTTATGCTAAAATGACTACAAAACAATTAGGTATGCTTGATTTATGTTATGCACCACCATTTGCACGTACATGGGATGCATTAAACGTAGCAGGGAATGTAGCAAAATAGTTAGCCTAAAGGAATAGGCATTAAAAAAGGATAATGAAGTTCAACATAACTTTATTATCCTTTTTTAGATAGAGTAAATTTTAATGAATTTATTGCTTCCAAGCAATGCCTGAATCCGTAATATCCCAAGTGTTATTGGCATTTAAAGTGAGGATAACCTTACTAAGACCAGCAGCATAAGTTGTAGAATGCCACTTACTTGGTGTGATTTGAATTTGACCATTTACAAATGGGGCATCTTCTATCTTTAGAAAAATACCATTTTCAAAGACAGTATCACTTACAAGTCCTTGTTGTTGTAACTCTTCAAAAGAGGCATTTAATATTTCTAGGTTATAAGTGTTTAATCCTTCAATAAGATTTGTGCGTTCAACCTCATTAAGGTTAGTAAGTGTACTTGTATCAATAGCTAGATATTTAAGGCCTTTATTCATTTCAGGAGAAGTATTAAAAACAAGGTCAATAGCTGATAAATAGCCATCTACAATAGCTGTTTCGCTTAAGTTTATAGCTGGCGCAGTAGCAGGCCCCGAGGTGTTTTGACACCCTGAAAGAAAGAGAGACAGGGTAAAACTTAAGATGATAGCGATTTTAAAAAGATTTTCGTACATAATAAATCCTTTCTAGTACAAGTATAGTATTATTAATATACTAGTATAACGATATTATGATTATAAACCAATATATAAGTAATTATATGTTGTACAAAGAATAAAATAAATACTGACTATAGAAATAAGAAGTTATACTTAAAAGTATAATAAAAAAGAATAATTAAAAAATTATGTTTTTGATAATAGTATCTTTAGCGTAATATCTTTATAATTATATATATATTTTTATAAGGGGGAAAAAGATGTATCTTTTATGGGCAGGAATTTTATTATCATGTGTTATTGCAAATCGCTTCTCAGATAAATTAGGGATGCCAGTATTGCTACTATTTATGGCGTTGGGAATGCTATTTGGATGTGATGGCCTACTAAAAATTTCTTTTGACAATTATGAGATGACAGAAAGGTTTTGTGAGGCCGCATTGATTTTTATTATGTTTTATGGTGGGTTTGGCACGAAGTGGCAAAGTGCAAAGCCAGTAGCTAAAAAGGCTATTTTATTGTCTACTTTAGGTGTTGTTATTACAGCTCTATTAACTTGGGCATTTTGCTATTTTATTTTAGGATTTCATTTAGTAGAAAGTTTTTTGATTGGGGCTGTGATAAGTTCTACTGATGCTGCGTCTGTGTTTTATATTTTAAAGTCTAAAAAACTGAGTTTAAAATATAAAACCTCCTCTTTATTAGAAATAGAAAGTGGCAGTAATGATCCTATGGCCTATATGCTTACAATGATCGCATTAATTATCATGCAAGGAGAATGTCATATTGGAAAGATAGGGTATATGCTATTTGCACAGATGATTTATGGTATTTTAGTGGGAGTAGGCGTAGCAATCTTGAGTATTTTTATTCTGAAGAAGTTAAAGCTTGTAACAGAGGAAATAGAAACGATATTTATTATAGCAGTGGTTATAGGGGCATATGGTATCGCAAGTGCTATAGGTGGAAATGGTTATTTAAGTGTTTATCTAATAGGTATTATTTTAGGAAATAGTACAATTAAAAATAAGATTAGATTAGTACATTTCTTTGATGGTATGACGGGGCTTGCACAAATAGGTATTTTCTTTTTATTAGGACTTTTAGCTTATCCCCATCAGATTCCCAATATTATTATGTCAGCTACTTTAATTGCATTATTTTTAACTTTTATTGCAAGGCCCATTGCCGTTTTTGGTATGCTGCTTTTATTTAAAGCACCTATTAATCAATGTATGATTGTAGCTTGGGCAGGATTAAGAGGAGCAGCCTCCATAGTTTTTGCTATTATGGCTATTGCTAGTGGTGTGAAAATAGAAACAGATTTATATCATATTGTATTTATGATTTCAATTATCTCTGTAGCAATACAAGGTTCATTATTACCTATTATAGCAAAGAAGCTGGAGATGTTAGATGATAAAGAAGATGTTAGGAAGACCTTTAATGATTATCAAGAAAAGGCACCTATCACATTAATACGTATATTTATTCCAGAAGGTCATAATTGGGAAAATAAAACAGTAGAAGAAGGAATGACAACAAGCTTTACCGTCAAGGCAGAAGGAGAAGGCTTAAGCTATCAGTGGCAGTACAAACAGGCAGGAAGCACTACATGGTCAGATTGGAGTGGACAGACAAAGGAAACATTGAAGGTAGGCTATCTGGAAAAGAGAAATGGAATGAGCTTCCGTTGCATAGTGAAGGACGCATCAGGGTATAAGACAATCTCAGATGAAGCAAAGCTGACTTATGTGAATGGACCGAAGATCA
>CALGWE010000257.1:0-1616 GCA_937935915.1 uncultured Clostridia bacterium | reverse complement strand
TGAGATGAGTAAAATGCTTTATGTCATTCCTTTTGTAGGGATTGGCTTTATATTAGTTTCACAATTTCTTATGAATAGACGTGAAGATGGTAAAGCGTTACATGATTTAATTGCGAAAACAAAAGTAATCTATGTGTAAACTGTAATCTATATGTAAAGTGTAATTTAAGTGTAAAAAGATAATAAATGGAGGTACATAATGAAAAAGATATTTGCGATTGGAGAAGCACTCATTGACTTTATTCCAAGTCAAAAAGGCTGCAGCTTAAAAGAGGTTGTAAGCTTTGAACGTGTAGCAGGAGGGGCGCCAGCCAATGTATGTGGGGCCATTGCCAAATTAGGTGGAAATGCAAGCTTTATTTCTCAATTAGGGGAGGATGCTTTTGGAGAGTTTATTATAGATGAATTAAATAAAGTTAATGTAGAAACAAAGTATGTGCTACAAACAAAAAAAGCAGGGACTGGACTTGCCTTTGTGTCATTAAAAGAAGATGGCAATCGTGATTTCTCATTTTATAGAAATCCAAGTGCGGATTTACTTTTAAGCCCAGAACAAGTAGAATCCGTGTGGTTTGAAAATTGCTATGGGCTTCATTTTTGCTCAGTAGATTTAGTAGAGTCGCCTATGAAAAAGGCACATGAAAAGGCTATAGGGTGCGTTTTAAATGAAGGTGGGGTCATTAGCTTTGACCCTAATGTGCGTTTACCATTATGGTCAAGCGCCGAAGCATGTAAGGCTGCAATCTTAGAATTCTTACCATTTGCCCATGTAGTGAAAATTTCAGATGAAGAGTTAGAATTCATTACAGGAGAAACGGACCTTGAAAAAGCCAAAGAAAAGTTATTTGTAGGAAATGTAGAAATTCTTATTTATACAAAAGGTGGGGATGGTGCAGAGATCATCACAAAAACAAAACAGGTGAGCATTCCAGGGAATGTGGTTAAAGTTATGGATACAACAGGAGCGGGAGATAGCTTCATTGGTGCATTCCTCTATAGATTAGGACAAGATGATGTAAAAGTAGAAGCTATGGAGCAATTAAGCGAAGAAACACTTAGAGAGTACTTAAGTTTTGCCAATGATTATGCAGGGTATAGTACTTTAGGCAAAGGAGCAATTGCTTCTTATGCAACACTTGAAGAGATTACAGCTTTTAGAGCAAGTAAGTAATTAATTAAGTAAGTAAAAGAAGGAGCTAACGCCAGATGGGATTTCATCTGGTGTTAGCTCTTTTTAAATTTTAATAGGATTATTTGTTTGGTTTATAATTTATGCACCGACCTTGTAACGAGTAGGGACTGGTGCGTAGGTGTCATGATATAAAACTTTTTTATCGCTTAAAATACCGTTTTCATAAGTTTCACGAGAGACACGTACTTGATAGCCTGTGCTTCCCTCAGAAATCAGTTGTTTAGAACCTTTAGGTAAGCTTGTATCACTTAAGTATTCTGCTGTACTAGGATAAGTTTTTACGACTTCACTATTAAATTTGTAGGTCTTAGATAATAAGCTCTTATCAGAATAGAGATCAACATAGACCTTATTATTTTTAACATAAGACACGATGTATAATGGATAGTCATTCGTATTTTCAAATTTAAAATCAATGTTACCC
>CALGWE010000256.1:0-1320 GCA_937935915.1 uncultured Clostridia bacterium | reverse complement strand
CTGCACTGACATAGATACTATCTTGAGGGAAAGTACTTAAAAGCGGCGTACTACTACCGGCAATATAAGCACCATTCATACAGCTTAAATCACGAATAATGAGATGATCACTAGGGGCAATAAGGGCATTATCTTTGAGATAAGGTTTATTGAGTTTACTTTTCATTTGTTTAAGTTCTGCTTGGGCGGTTTCAAGTTTAAGTTTGAGCAGTTCGATTTCATTAGATTGCTTGGTATCCGCATTTTGAGATTGGCGAGAGGTACTTTCGATTTGACTTTTTAAATTAGAGATTTTAATGTTTTGACTAGTTTCAAGCTGAGAAATGGTATTTTGGGTACTTGTGATCTCTGCTTCTAAAGTTTCATAGGCCTGTTTACTTGTCTCTAATTCATGAGCTGAGAGACCCCCAGCTGCAAAAAGCTCTTTATTGGCTGTATAAGTTTGCTTTAAAAGTGCAAGGGAAGCTTCTTTTGTTTTAAGGGCGCTTTCAAGGCTTATAATTTCAGGATTTGTATGATGGGTTTTGTAATCTTCTAAGATAGCAAGTTCATCTTCAAGGGCACTTAAATTAGAAGAAATGGCATTGATATTCGCTCCTAAACCTTTTAGCTCTATTTCATAAGATTGAATCAGGCGTGCTTTGTTTTCGATTTCAAAGAGATAATCACTATAATCAAGGGTTAATAAAACATCCCCTTTATTGACTAAATCGCCATTTTGTACTTTAACTTCTACGATTTTAGCAGGAAAATCAAGGAAAAATTGGGTAGGGATATCCCCACGTACATCCCCGTAAACAAGTAAAGTATCGTGAGGTGCTGCAGTAGCAGGCACGACTTGGGCAGTGGACTGATTTGAAGAGCAGCTTGTAGATAAGATGCAGGCCACAACTAAACTAGATAGGTAAAGTGATTTTTTCATTAAAAGTTTCATAGTAAATCCTCCTATTCTCTATTTTTAAGGGCTTCAGTAAGGGCCACTTGATTGAGATTATGTTTTAATAAGCCTAAGGCTATAAAATAAGCAAAAAGGGTAGCAATGAAGATGAGACACCCTGATGTGAATTGTAATTTAAGCACGAAGTATTGCTCCATATTTTCAAAGATACTATCATAAAAAACTTTACAAATAAGATGTCCTGCAGGAATGCCTAGTACTGCACCTAGTAGTAAAAGGGGTAAATGACCTTTTAAATAAAGTGCCTTGATTTCTTTTTGGTTGTATCCAAAAATCTTGACCATAGAAATATTAATTTGACTTTTATCAATAATCATCTTAAGGAGCATATAAATCACAATGACAAGTACAGCAATTGCCAC
>CALGWE010000255.1:0-3475 GCA_937935915.1 uncultured Clostridia bacterium | reverse complement strand
TTAATTATCTTGTAGAAAGCCGTACAAAACGTAATCTTCAAATTCTTGATAAACTTGCCTCTCTTGGTATGCCACTTACCTTCGAAGATTTAGGTGAAGGCTACGGGCCAGATACAGTTTTAACCCGTGCCCACTTTGCTGCGGCACTTTTAAAGAAGGGATATATTAAAACAAGAGACCAAGCCTTTAATAAATATATTGGTGCGGGGAAACCAGCTTATGTTGCCCGTGAACGCTTTACAACAACGCAGTGTATAGATATGATCCATAATGCAGGTGGACTTGCTGTGCTAGCGCATCCTAAACTTTATGGCTTTAGTAATAGTGAAGTAACACAAGTTATTAAAGACTTAGCTTCAAAGGGATTAGATGGCGTAGAATGTATTTATGCAACTCATACGCAAAATGAACCCGCGCACCTTCTACAGGTTTGTAAAAATCTTAATTTATTACCTACTGGCGGTAGCGATTTTCATGGGGATAATAAACCAAACTTAGACTTAGGTTCAGGATATGGGCATATGCAAGTACCTTATGAATTACTTGAAGATATGAAAAATAAATTGAATCTTTAAAATTTAACTTATAAACACAAAAATAGAGGCACCTTTTATGAGGTTGCCTCTATTTTATTCTTGAATTAATGGCTTTAAGCCTTCTTGTCTTTTATATACTTTGCAAAGTGCATCAAATACGAGTGTTTTATATTTCCCATTATCATTAATCCACGCTCTTGCTTCATCTATTGCGCAAACTTCGTCATAAAGTTCTTTTGTATGTTTTTGCTTTACATCACTAGCAATTTGTTTTAAAGCACTATAATCACGGAAAATGTTGATCTTAGCTTCTTGTTTTAAGGAATGGATCATCTTATCTAAACAGTTATCTTCCATTTCATCTAGTAACTCTTGAAAAGTCTTTTGGTTTTGATATTTTTTAATAAACTCGTTGCGAAGTCCCTCTGCTAACTGCTTATCACGTTCTTTTCCTTGCATCGCTATTCTCTCTTTCTATCATTATTGTAACTTAGGTTATATCATTAGTGTACTCTATTTCATTAGATTTTTAAATACCTTATTTCTACTTTTTACTTTCTTAGTAATATTTTACTTTTTCTCCCAGCCCCGCTATACATTTTTGACAATCATAAACACTATACATTTTGGTCGTTTTCTATTATTATATTAAAGGTATTAGTTTAATGCCCAATTGATACTATTTAAGATAATATGACGCCTTATGACATATTATTTTAAATTTTGATTTTATTTTAAAGGAGATTAAAATGAGCATATTAAACGTAAAAAATGTGACACATGGCTTCGGTTCTCGTAGCATTTTAGAAGATGTATCATTTCGTTTATTAAAAGGTGAACACGTTGCCCTCGTTGGAGCGAATGGCGAAGGTAAATCAACTTTCTTAAATATTATTACTGGTAAACTTATGCCAGATGAAGGGACAGTTCAATGGTCAAACCGTGTAACAGTTGGTTATCTTGATCAGCACTCAGCCCTTACACCTGGTACAACAATTAGAGAAAACTTAAGACTTGCATTCAACCACCTCTTTGATCTTGAAAAAGAGATGATGGCAATTTATGAAAAAGTTGCTGAAGTGGATGAAGATGAGATGAATAAAATGATGGAAGACGCAGCTGAGATTCAAACAATCTTAGACCACAGCGGTTTCTATACATTAGATTCAAAAATTGAAGAAGTTGCTCAAGGGCTCGGTCTTGGGGATATCGGACTTGAAAGAAAAGTAGACGAGCTTAGTGGGGGACAAAGAACAAAAGTACTTCTTACAAAACTTTTACTTGAAAACCCAACAATCCTTATCCTCGATGAGCCGACTAACTACTTAGACGTTGAACATATTGAATGGCTGACACGTTACTTACAAAACTATGAAAATGCCTTCATTCTCGTATCTCACGATATTCCATTCCTTAATGCAGTATGTAACTTAATCTACCACGTAGAAAACTGTCAACTTACACGTTACGTAGGAAGCTATGATGAATTCCAACGCGTTTATGAACTCAAAAAACGTCAACAAGAACAAGCTTACGAACGTCAACAAAAAGAAATTGAAAAGCTTGAGGACTTCATTGCACGTAATAAAGCCCGCGTTGCTACAACAGGTATGGCACGTAGCCGTCAAAAACAACTTGATAAAATGGAAATCATTGAAAAAGTGCATGAAAAACCAAAACCAGTTTTCAACTTCAAATCATATAAAGCACCTAGCCGTTTCTTAATTGAAGCTGAAGACTTAGTAATTGGTTATGATTCACCACTTACACAGCCTCTTAACTTTAAATTAGAACGTAACCAAAAAGTTGCGATTTGTGGGGTAAATGGTTTAGGTAAATCTACATTACTTAAAACACTTCTTGGGATTATTAAACCAATTTCAGGAAAAGTAATCTTTGGTGAAAACGTTAAATATGGTTACTTCGAGCAAGAAGATAGCCGTGATAACAACACTGTAGCACTTGATTATATTTGGAACCTCTATCCATCTATGGCGAATAACGAAGTGCGTACAGCCCTTGCAAAATGTGGTTTAACAACAGACCATATCACAAGTCCAATGAAAGTGCTCTCAGGGGGAGAAAATGCAAAAGTACGTCTTTGCAAAATCCTTATGGAAGAACACAACTTACTCGTATTAGACGAACCTACAAACCACTTAGACCCAGAAGCTAAAGATGAGCTTGAAAAAGCAATTCGTGAATTCAAAGGGACAGTAATCATCGTATGTCACGAACCTTACTTCTATGAAAGTTTCGTAACAGATGTATGGAATGTAGAAGATTGGACAACGAAAGTTATATAAAATTTTAGGGCTGCTTAAACAGGGCCGAAAAAAATAGGGGTGGGCATCAGCTACTGTCTCCGTATTTCTAACAGTCTCTAAGTTCGTATATTAAATGAACGGCAATAACTCACTTCGTTCAAACAATTGCCTAAAACCCATTTAATATACTTCACTAAGAGACTGTAAGAAATACTACGAACGTAGCTTCTGCTCACCCCTATTTTTTTCTTTTCTCCTATTTAACAGAAAATTTTACCGACGAGTTAAACTAACTGGTTGTACTTGCTTTGTTAATTCTTTTATCTGGTTAAAGCTCGTATGCTAAATGAACGGCAATAACTCGCTTCGCTCAAACAATTGCCTAAAACCCATTTAGCATACTTCACTAAGAATTTGTAAGAATTACTCCAGATGTAGTTTTCGAATCTCCTCTTTTTTTCTATTCTCCTATTAACCGAAAATTTTACTGGCGTGGAAAGATTAAAGATACTGCTTGATTATTTAATATCCCATTATTTTACTGATATGATCTCTTGTCTTTTTGTCTGTTAGCATTTCTAATAGTTCAAAGGCTACGCCTGGGGCTGTTTGGGGGCAGTAGGAGGTGATGATATTGCCGTCTCTTACAATTGGTTCGTTGATTACTGTAAC
>CALGWE010000254.1:0-4800 GCA_937935915.1 uncultured Clostridia bacterium | reverse complement strand
TCGGAGACCTTGAGTTTGACCACGTCACCTTTACCTATCCAACAGATGATGAACCAACCTTAGAAGATGGCAGTGTATTCTTTGGAAGTGAAGTGATTAACAACCTATCAGTGTTTAAAGAAAAATGTGATTGTATTATAGCCAATCGTTATAATCCAGAACTTGAAGATTGTGAAGAAAAAGTTTATACACGTGATTTATATAGAAGAGATTAAAGAATTAATTAAGACACCGGTGTAATTATACACTGTTGTCTTAATATTTTGTTGATTTTTGCAAATTAGTCTTTTTGGTAAAATATTCCTAAATGTTGCGAAATATATTATACTTTTATGAGCTTAATATAAAGCAAATGGTTGGTTTAAGGAGAAAATAAATGAACAAAAACGTTTTTAAGAAAAGATTAGCATATTGCTTAGCAACAGGTCTTATGGTGGGGTCAGTTGCAGGTGTAAATCTAAGTGAGGTATATGCAAGTGAAAGCATGGTGGCTTCGCAAGTACTTACTGTATCAGAAGCTATTACAAAAGCAGCAGGAACAGACTATATTACAGGATATATCGTTGGTTGGGGCAATGATGGCAAATATGCTTTAGGTACTGATGAAAAAACAACAGATAGTGTAATTTTAATTGCAGATGCTATGGTAAGTGAAGCAAACAAAACAAATGTGATGGCAATTAAATTAACAGGTGATTATCAATCAAAATGGGGACTTAGCAGTAATAAAGAGTTACTTGGCAAAAAAATTACAGTATATGGATTAAATGAATCGTATTATGGTGGACGAGGCATTAAATCAGTAAAATCAATTGCATTAGCAGAAGGTGAAGAAAGTGTAGCTGCACATAAAATTACAGCAAATCCTGGTCCAGGAAGTATTGCACTTAATGAGCGCGTGAAATTAACGTCTACAACACCTGGTGCAATTATTACATATAAAACGAGTGTAGATGAAGCAGAGAGAGTCTATAATGAGCATGAAGGCATTGTCATTGATCAAGATATGACAATTACAGCTAGATTCCAAGATACAGAGATTTCAGATGCAGAATTTACATTCGAATATAAAGCAGTAGATTTAAATAACATTACAATTGCTGATGTGAGAGCTAGCAATTTAACAAATGTTACTTTCAAAGGAAAAGTGACAAGAGTGGTAGAAGGCAGCAGTTATAATAGCTTCTATGTACAAGATCATACAGCTGGTATGTATGTTTACGAAGTCAAAGGTGGAGACAAAGTAGCAGAAGGCGATGAAGTTATCGTACAAGGAACACTTGTAACTTATAATGGGTTATTAGAAGTTAAAGGGGCTACAGTCACAAAAGTAGCATCAGGTGAAAAAGTAGTACCAAAAACACTTACAATTGGTGAATATCTTGCAAACCCAAATGCGTATGAGTCACAACTTATTTGCCTCAAAAATGTAAGCTTAGGTGATGTGAACTATAACGGTAATACAACAATCAAAGATGCAACAGGTGAAGTGAGTATTCATAAAATTGCACAAGGTGTACAAGAAGGCTATGATTTATACGATATCATTGCACTTGGCGCAAGATATAATGATACTTATCAATTAACAGTAGTAGATGCAAGAGATGTAATCCCTACTGAAGGTGTGGAAAAGTTAAGTGAACTTATTATTAAACAAGGTGAAGCATTAAATCTGCCTCAAACACTTAAAGTAATTACAAATGGTGTAGAAACTGATGAAACAATCATTTGGAATGAAGCGGATGTAGCGAAAGTAGATATAAATACTTTAGGCAGCTATAAAATTGGTTATAGCGTAGCTGGTAAAAACTTCGAATTTGGTGTAATAGTTGTTTCGGCTGATGGGGTTCGCATTTCAGATATTCAAGGGAAATCACATGTTTCACCACTTAAAGGTACACAAGTTGCTGGCGTTCAAGGGGTGGTAACAGCTATTGATAAAACTTATGGTTTCTATATGCAAGACGTGAACCCAGATAATGATGATGCCACATCTGATGCCATTTATGTAGAATCTAAAAATCATAATTTATCAGTAGGGACACTTGTAGAAGTAAGTGGAACAGTAGAAGAAAAAATTGGTTATACAACTAATACAAATTCAGATAACAAAGTGCAGCTTACAAATACACAAATCACAGCGACGAATTTAAAAACACTTATGACAGGGGTAGCATTACCAGAGGCTGTAATCATCGGTAAAAACGGTAGAATGCCAAAAGTAAAAGATATTATCGACAATGATAACTTCGCAGTATATGACCCAGAAGAAGATTTCATCGATTTCTATGAAAGCTTAGAAGGGATGCTTGTGACAATTGAAGATGCACAAGTAGCAGGTCCAAATAAATATAATGAAATTTTCGTTGTGCCAGATAGAGGGGCTCATTCAAGTAATGGCGTTTCAAAAACAGGTGGTGTAGTTGTTTCAGAAAACACAATGCACCCAGAAATCATTTCTTTAGCAAAAGGGATGAATACAAAACAACCTACAGTAATGGTAGGGGATGTATTTGCAGGTAAAACAACAGGGGTTTTAACATATAACGATGGGAATTATAAAATTGCTGTATCAGAAGCATTACCAGAGATTGAAGCCCATACATATGATCCAGACCGTGCGACAACATTAAAAGAAACAAAAGAAGGACTTCGTATTGCTTCATTTAATGTTGAAAACCTTGGTGGGAATGAAAAACAAAGTAAATTTGATAACATTGCTAAAGTATTTGTAGAAAAGTTAGACTGTCCAGATATTATCGGACTTCAAGAAGTACAAGATAATGATGGGGCTACAAATAGCGGTGAAGTTTCAGCATCAGATGTTTATAAAAGGCTGATTGAAGCTGTAGCAAAATTAAAGCCAGAGGTGCAATATGACTATGTAGAAATTGCACCAGAAAATAATGCAGATGGTGGGGCACCAGGCGGAAATATCCGTGTAGGGATGCTTTATCGTAAAGATCGCGTGCAATTAGCAGACAAAAAAGCTGGAACAACTTATGAATCCGTAGAAGTGGTTAAAAATGCAGATGGCAGTGCTGGACTTTCAGTAAATCCAGGTAGAATCGACCCACAAAATAGTGTATTTAGTTCAACAAGAAGATCACTTGCAACAGAGTTTATTTTTAATGGAGAACGTGTCATTGTGATTAATAATCACTTAAGTTCAAAAGGTGGCGATACACCACTCTTTGGGAATGTGCAACCAGCTGATTTAAAAAGCGAAGTCAAACGTACCGAGCAAGCAGAAGTCGTAAATAACTTTGTAAAACAAATTTTAGCAGTAGACAAAAATGCTAAAGTTGTACTCTTAGGTGATATGAATGATTACTACTTCTCAAACCCATTAAAAACTTTAGCAGGTAATGAGTTATATAATATGCACTATGCATTAGAAGAATCAGAACGTTATACATATAGTTTCCAAGGGAAATTACAAGTACTAGATAATGTCCTTGTAACAAAAGGTTTAGAAAAATATACTGAGATTGATATTCTACATATGAACTCAACTCGTGCAAAAGGGGTTCAATTAGTGATTATTCGTATGAATATGGATGAAATCAAAAAGGCGCAGTCAGGCAGCAGTTCAAGACCAAGTAGCAAAAAAGATGTAGTAGCAGTAACAGAAAAAGTAGAAGCCAATATTAAAGAGAGCTTACTAAATTCAGGTATTAAATTTGACCTAAAAGATAAAGTTGTTAAAGAAGTTACATTTACAGATGTTAAAAAACACTGGGCACAAAAAGATGTAGAATACCTTGCAGCTAGAAATATCATCCTTGGTGTAGGTGGCGGAAAATTTGCACCAAATGCAGGTATTAAAGCAGGAGACTTTAAAACACTTCTTTCTAGAATTTATGAAGGTGAAGTTGTATTAGGAGAACTTAAAGAAGATAAAATTTTATCAAGAGTAGAATTTGCAATAATCCTTAAAAATACTATTGGAAAAGATGTAAAAGTAGACACTACAAAACTTGAAGCACAGTTTAAAGATATCAAAGGCTTATCAAATGAAGAGGTGGAAGCTTTAGCTTATGCTTATGAACTTGGTATTTTACAAGGTGTATCACAAGCTAAATTAGCACCACAAGCAGCTTTAACAAGAGCTCAAGTAGCAACAGTTATGGTACGTTTATTAAATGCAGCATAATAAAGGCATAAAAAAGAAGGTAGCGTAAAGGGCGTTACCTTCTTTTTTTTATATTTAGCAGCCACTACTAACAAGTGACATCATGAAATAGAGTGTATAGTAAGCTGAAATGCTTGAAGTGGGGCGGAATGTAGTGGGAAGCATAGGAGGCGTAGGAAGCTGAGGGATGAAGAAAGGATCTTCATAGGTATAGGTAATAGGCTTAAGTCCCTCTTTACCATCTTCAGCAAGAAGGTAACAGGATGTTTCACCACTAAGAGATTGCCAAGAAAGCTTTTCTTGTGGCATACCACAAGGGAAGTAAGTTGAGATGACTAATGTTTGATTGTGAAGGGTATCAAAACTGCCGAGGCTCTGGAAGTCTGTAAAAGAATCAGTTGTTTCATCATAGATTACAGAAGTAAGTTGTACATTCTTAATCGTCCCTATTACTTTTAGCTCTAAATATTCCCCATAGCCAACCCCTTGAAGGGTGAGTGTATCTCTATATTTTAAGGAAGTTGGCTTTTTATAGGAAGGAGTGATTTTAACAAAGGTTTGGGACATTGTAGTATGTAATGCCTCATTTGAAGAATGAGCCAATATAGGTAGTGGGATGAAGCAGCTTAAAAGTAAAATTAGGCTATATACTAAAAGAAATTTGA
>CALGWE010000253.1:0-7300 GCA_937935915.1 uncultured Clostridia bacterium | reverse complement strand
GGTAAGGTTACTTCGCAATATCTATTTACAAGGATCAGATGAAGGGGGAGGCTAACCTTATTCTCTTGTTAACATGTTATACTCTAACCCACCTGGTTAAAGCTAGGCTTCCTACAAGTGACTAAGGCCATCTGTTTTTTAATGTTTTGTTTTTAATAGGTGTAGATATCTTATACTTTTCACTTACTCAGCTAAGCTGTCTGGGCATCGTCGCTGCCATTGGTTTTGATAGTGCTCACCTTAAATGTGTTAGTTCTCGCGCCGCTGGTTTATGAGTAAAGCCTTCTAGCGTTACTTTTTGGTTATGCGTATTTGCTCTACACTCTTGTATATGTTATAAAAGATAACTTTCCCTAAACATTTATATATAATTTTTTATCTTTATTCTTCTGTAAAATACTTGACTAGTTGCTCATAATAGTCCTGTGCTGAAAGACAAGTATCTACTAAATAACCTTTTTCATTTTTATACTCATTTAAACCGCGATAATAAAACAATTTATGTGATTCCTCAATAATAAATGGCATAATATTATTTTTTAAACATTCCTTAAACATAATAAGTCTTCCTACACGCCCATTACCATCTTGAAAAGGATGTATAACCTCAAAATCATGATGAAATGTTATGATGTCATTAATGCTAATATCCTGTTTATTATTATAACTATCTAATAGTGCTACCATTTGCTCCTTAACTTTTGAAGGTGGTGCAGTTTTACGCTCTCCAACTACATTAGGCCTAGATTTGTATTCACCTACATTAAACCACGTCTTCCTGCTATCAGATGTATTGCTCTTTAAAATACTATGGAATTTCTTAATCATTTCTTCTGAAAGTGGCTCTTCTACATGATCTAACATATAATCAAAGCATTGAAAATGGTTTACTGTCTCCATAATATCATCAATAGAAGTCGCCTCTTCACCTTCTGGTGCAATAGTATTTGTTTCATAAATATAACGTGTCTGTTCTTCAGATAATCTACTACCTTCAATATGATTTGTATTATATGCAAACTTAATTTGCGTTGTATGATAAATGCCGCCTTTAAGCCCCATCTCTTTTTCTTCTTTTAACATTTCTAATAATATATTTTTCTTCATCTCATCCCTCCTATTTTTATTATTATTGCCATTTAAAATTAATATTTACAATTCATCTCACTATCACAAATATGATGTGCATAAGGTTATCTCTATATAATAACACTTTTTGTTATGCCTAATATCTTATTTTCTTTCTCTTTCCCAACCATTTATCTAAAATTTTTTCTATCCTCTTTAATTGTTCTTTACTAATAATATCCCTAGGTATATAAATATCACAAACCCTTTCTTTTTTTAACAGGTTTTCATGATATAGATTTAACCCTAGTTCAATAGCCTTATTTCTTCTCATATGTATAGGTATTTTTATTAATACCACCTGTTCTATAAACGCTAGTTGTGCTCTTGTTATAGGGCTTAAGTTTACTTGTAGTTTCTGTTCTTCTTCATTATATTTTAATGCTTTGATATGATTTAATAACGCTTTATTAAACTTATTATCCCCTTGCTCATCTATGGTTAATAGATTCTTTCTACTTTCTCGTATATTCTGTAATGCATTATTTAAGACTTTATTCATTTGTACTTCCAGCTTTTGTTCTAGCTGCTGTTCTAGCTCTTTCAGTACTTCTATTAATTCTGCTTTGGCTGATGGATTTGCTATTTTACAATTCACTGTTATATGTATTACATTGTGAATAGCGCTTTGAAATCTATTAAACAATAGCTCAACGCTTTCTGCTATGGCTTCATCATCCCCTACTTCATAACCCCTCAATGTACTTAATTGATATTTTAAATTATTAAGCTGTTTACAACCTAGTTCATCTAGTGTAAGTGTATATTCCATATTGTTCCCCTTAATATTTTGCTACCTTGAATATCTCTTTTAACATGACTGGTGAGATCATTTTATTTTCATCTACAGGTAAAATAATTGTCTCTGTCCTCTTTGGATGTATAAATTGACTTTGAGAACCAAGTATTCTCGCTTTCACCCAGCCCTTATCGGTAAGGATTTCAACTACCTCTTTGCACACATATAATTTTGTCATTCCCCATTCCTCCTAGTAATCTCTGTTTAATATCTAATAACTTTATTTGAATCATGCTTCTTTTTATCAATTACTATTGCAAGGCTTTGAGCTGTTTATTATCTATATATCACTAGAAGTAGTCGTTATGATTAAGACCTCCCCAGATAAAAACTATTTTCCTCTTATAGTTTTGATTTTATTTTTTCTTGAAGCATTCTTAGTTCTTGTTCTAATGCTGTAATGGTTTGATTAATTTCATCTAAATCAACAGCTTCTTTTTCCTCTGTACCAATATAACGTTTTACAGTTAAATTGCTCTCATTATTTAAGATTTCTTCAATAGCAACGCTACGTGAAATCCCACTATTCTCATAGTTCTTATAAAGGTCAAAGGCCTTTTGAATTGTTTCTTCACTAAGCTGTGTGACCAGTCTTGAAACCTTATTCACTTCTCCAGTTAAATCCATGAAAAGTACATCCTTACGACTTCTATTCTTCTTAAGAATCATAAGTGCCGTTGGAATGCTTGTATGTGTAAACATTTTATTTGGTAGCTGAATAATACAAGCAATGCAGTTTTCCTCAAGTAATTTCTGACGCATTTCAGCTTCTGCACCACCTCTAAAGAGTACCCCATTACTTACAATGAGACTTGCCATTCCTTCTGCATTTAAACGATCATAAGCATGATAAATATAGGCCATTTCTCCTAATGTTCTTGACCATCTGCCTGGATATAATGCTATTAATTGCTCTATCGTCTCTTCTGTTAATGTAAGTCCAAATGGTAATTCACAAACGACTTTATCAAAGTGTCCTATATTATTCATTTTTAAATCCTGTAAAAATACATTGCCTACTTGAATATTGACTGCTTGTTCTACAAGGCCATAAGCAATGAGTAACATTTTGCAAAACTTAGCTGCTGTTTGCTCCATTTCATACCCATAGATATAGGGAATTTCATTTGCCTGAGCTACTTCCATTGTTAATATCCCTGCTCCAATAGCTGGATTATAAATAGACTCCGCAGCTTCTAAACTATTCATTTTTACAATAAGCTTTCTTAAACTTTCTGATGCTACACATATATTAGTGCCTTTAAACCCACTGCAATAACTTAAGAGTTCCTTGAGATGATTACCCATTTCAACATTTCCGTTTTTCTCCTGTAAAATAGCCTCTAAATCTACGATACTTATAGCCTCTTTTAAACTTTTAAAGTCTTCATCTTCTAACACATCTAATGCTTTTTCAGTATTTGTAAATAAATCACCAATTTTAGAGCTAGCTTTTAATTCATTAATAATTTGCTTTAACTCTTCTTTGGTTAAATCCTTACTATAAATCTTCTTAGCAAGCTCTTGATCTATCCCTAAGTGCTTTAATTTCTCATCAAATCCACAAATTCCATAAGCTCCTATATTTTGTAGTGTCTGCATTTCAGATACTACCTCTGGAATTTCTGAATAAATCACTTTTCCTCTTAATATTTCAATTGCAGTAAACTTCTTTCTTGATTTTTGTATGCTACCCATTTTTTAAAGCTCCTTTTCTAATGCTTCTCGTAATTTACTAGCTACTTGTTTTTCTCTTGCTGCCATAAGTTTTTGCATAATAACTTTCTCTTCTAACATTAATTTATAGAGTTCACATAATCGTTGTTGCTCTGACTTATCCGGTACAATAATCTCTAATTCATTTAATGTACTTAATTTAATAATAGGTAATACTGAACCCTCTGAACGTGCTTTAAAATACTCCTGAGCATACTCTGAATTTAAATACATTGTCAGATACTCTGGTAAAATCTCATCCTTATATTCCTCTTTAATACGCATAATAATGAAGTGTGATGTTGCTACTAAATTTTCTACATCTCTATCAACTATTGCTGCAATATTATCTCCACTCTTAGCTTTAAAAAGAATATCTCCTTTGCGTAATAAATACTTCGGCATAACCTTATCGTATCTAACTTCCTCTACTTCTTCATAATTAATCCCTGTATCCCTTGATACATCTTTTAACTTTAATACCTTATACTTTAATGCTTCTAGATTTTCTGTTGGTTTTCCTTGAATACCACTCATCGTCTCAACTACTGCATTAACTTCCTCTTTCATTACACCCTCCCAATCTAGTACTAGATTTAATCTTAATTATATTATTATATTAATTTAGGACTAGATTTTTTGCAAGATTTTTTTAAATCTAGAACTAGATTTTTTATTTTAGCCATTATAAAAAGCCTAAAAAATGTATTGCTACACTTCTTAGGCTTCATCCCAATATGTATTTTTATCCTAATATTTTAAAGCTACCATTTAACTTTTCTATAATCTTATCATATTTATCTTTTTCACTTTCTGGATACTGCACTTCAAACCCATACATTGTATCTTCGTTGATTATACATTTCTTATAATGTATATTACTTCCTTCTTTCCAAGAAATCACATACCAATTTCCTTTTTGCTGTTTATATAAAATATTTTTTATACGCTTTAGTTCATCCCTATATTCACTCGCTGCTGTCGCTTCTAACACATTATTACTTCCCCAAGTAATTAACTTAGTTGTCTTATCTTTATTGTAAAGCGTAATCCCATCCCCATTCTCAGGTTCAATTTTAGTCGTTAAAAAATCTGGATAAGAAATAGTAAAACCAAATCTGGCATTTGTATATTGTTTATACTTTATTTCATCAGCTTTTTGAACCTGTACGCTATTTGATTTTCCTAAGATAATTTGTCCATTTTTATAATCTACAGCTACATTTAACATTTCTCCTATTTGCCTTAGCGGTAAATAAGTAGTGTCCTTATACAGGATAACTTGCTTATTTATTGAACTGCCATTTACAATCATGCCTTGATTTTTAAGCATCGCCGTAATCTTTGTTCCTGTTGCTGCGCCTATAGAATAACTAGTTCCTACAATCACTAAACCCATTAATAGATACTTTCTATGTTTCATAAGTAATCCCCCTCTATATATATCCTCATATTATTATCTACCTCTATATTTACGCTTGTCATATAAAAAATATGTTTTTCTTCCTTTATGTAAAAAGACCATATACTAGCTTCCTAAATCATCTAGTATATGGTCTCAATTTTTTATAAATCTATAAGCTTTTTACTTTTTCACAATATACCCAAATTGCAATCTCGACCGCTCACAAACCCATTTCAATTCGCTCCCTGTGCTAGCAATCTTGAAGTTTTCTATCCTGTCTTCTTCTCCTACCTCTATGAGCCCCTCAATCTTAAACCAAGTTTCATGACATGTTAACTGCCATAGTTTGGGCGTGAGTATAGGTTCTGGTGAAACGATTTTGCTACGCCCCGTAATGATTTCTAGTACATTTGCTTTAGCGTATATTTCATTTATTCCGTCATATACCTTTCCTATACCAAAGTATATTTCTACAACTTGTCCTTCCCTTATTGCTCTTATAAATTCTTCTTTTCTTTCCTTATTTATTCCTAATGCCAAAGCGCTTGTGCCAAACCATGTGTGTGTATGTAACTGTAAAAACTCTTTGTATTCTCTTATCATTTGCCGACCATTATAGGCTGTTTCTGAATCCTTTCCTAACTTTAAAAATATTTTTAAGGGATAAACGACTTGTTCCATCTTGCTACCTCCTGTTATTTGTTTTTATTAGTATTTTGATAGATTTTTGCTTATGCAAAAAGCCTGAAAAATGTATTGCTACATTTCTCAGGCTCTGTTTGTTTTTATTTGTTTGCCTCCTACTGACCTTGTGCTTTATTTATTGCTTAGTTACCTTACGCTTCTTAAAAATAGTTACAGTTTGTATAAACTTCTTCTAAGCAAAACGCCACTATAAATAGCCTCCCGATGCTTTATAGTTTTTTAAGAATCGGTAAGGTTACTTCGCAATATCTATTTACAAGGATCAGATGAAGGGGGAGGCTAACCTTTTTCACTTGCTAACATGTTATGCTCTCACAAAGCTTATCATAAACCCTGTTAAAGTTTGGATTCCTCCAAGTGATTAAGGCCATCTGTTTTAAATCAATTTGTTTTTGGTTGGTGTAGAAATCTTCACCATGACCGGACTAAACTGAGCTGTTTAAGCATCATCGCTGCCATTGGTTATGATAGTGCTCACCTTAAATGCGTTAGATATCGCGCCATTGGGGTATGAGTAAGCCTTCTAGCATTGCTGTTTCGGTATTGGTGTTGTCTCTACACCTTTATATATGTTATGAAAAATGAAAATCCCTACATTAATATAAAAGAAACTTCTTTCCCTATTTCACTAAAAATTAAAAAGTGAAGTGCTTTTAATTGTACTTAAATATATCCCGATAAAAATAATAAATAGTAGCATTTGTATTAAAGCTCGATTTCCTCTTCCCAATCAAGTTCTATCAATGTTGGTGTAGGTGCTAACCTAGGCACTCTATGTGATTGTTGTTCTATAATATTTGCAACAAGTTTGTAGTGTTTTCCATCTCTATACATACCAGCTAAACTAAATACAATCATTGCATTATGTAATGTAATTTGTCCTTCTCTTAAAATATTAGCGTGATACTTTTTAGTTAATTCATAATCTGTTATTTTAAAATAATTATACCACCTGTTATTATACAAGAAATTAGCATAAATACGATTTTCATCGTAGTTGTCAATTCGTAATACTAATGTTTGCACCTCAACAAACTGTAGAGAACTTTTTACCATCTGTCTTTGAATATCTTGTGGAAGTATGCTCTTATCAGTATTATAAAAAATAAATTCTGGTTGCATTAACGCTTGGCGAATTTCAGGTAACGTTGCTTTTCCCCTATATCCTAAATACATATTAGATTTCACTACAAAATTCTCAGGTTGATACCATAAATTTTGATTATGTGTAACCTCAACTGCAATCTTATCAAAAATCTGCATTTGTGCACCACTCGGATATAAAATATGCTCATTTTGTAGTGCTCCTTGAGTATTCACATCTTCTGATACCAGCCTAACCAGTCTCTGAGTCATCTCATCAATTCCTGCTACGCAATACCCCTTATTTTTACATGACTTAGTTAAAACAGTAATATATTTTATCAAACTTCTTCTCCCTTAGTTCTATTATAAATGTATAATTTGAATTTCCTGTTCTGGTAAACACTGCTTAATATACTCTGCCACCAAGCGTCTATGACATTGAGTTGGTTCAGCCTCACTGC
>CALGWE010000252.1:0-7301 GCA_937935915.1 uncultured Clostridia bacterium | reverse complement strand
GATCTACACTCTTTCCCTACACGACGCTCTTCCGATCTACCTTTATCTTTCGCCTTTTCACACATATCTTCAAATAACTTACCTAATGTAAGTTCATTATAATAAGCATACTCATCTTCTGTAATACTATTAAAGAAATAAACAAACTCAGCATCAATAAGCTTCATCTCATTAGCTTCTTCGCCTACATTAAGTACAAAATTAATATAGTTATTTAAAAACTTAGCATATTGTTTATCCTCTTTAAACCATTCGTAAATCTTAGCTACTTGCTCATGGAAACTAATGTCTTCAGGCCACTCTTTCATTCTAAGTGCAATACGAATGGTGAAAATTCTTAAATAATAATGAAAGATATGTTCTTTAGTAGGGAAGTAATTAAAAAATGTCCCTCTTGAAATCTGTGCTTTTTGACAAATCTCATCCACCGTAATATCGGCAAACTCTTCTTGCTTCAATAGGTTTGCTGTTGTTTTCAAAATAGTAGTTCTTGTTTTTACATAATTAATCTTTCTGAGCGAGAAATTCTCTAAGGATTGATACATCATTATTTATAAATCTCCTTTCAACTTTTCAACTTATATTCTTCTAAAGTATGGTCTATTTTGAGGTTAATATACATTTTTATAAATTTTTTTATTAATATAGAACTATATGTATATAAATTTGTTGACCTCTATTATTTGTCCCATATAATCTTTAGTGCTATAATTAGGTTCTAAGGATAAGTATTTCTAATTAATTACAGAAAGGAACTTTTGATGTATCGTAAATTTATTTACTTCCTTTTAGGAGTTTCATTTATTTGTAATTCCATATTTGCTACACCACTTCCTGAACTTAGTTCAGATGGTGCAGTTCTAATTGAACCTACAACTAATACTGTTTTATTTGCTAAAAATGCAAAGGAAACTTTTTACCCTGCAAGTACAACTAAGATTTTAACTTCACTACTTCTAGTCGAAGATTTAGATAAAGACTTATTAATTACTAAAACTGCAGATTCACTTGCTAATGTCCCTTCTGACAGCAGTCAAATCGGCTTAAATGTAGGTAGTTCATATTCTGCCTATGACGGTGTCCATGCTATTATGATGGCTTCTGATAATTTTGTAGCTTACGATATGGCCGTTAAAGATGCAGGTAGCATTCCAGCCTTTGCACAAAAGATGAATGAAAAAGCACGTTCACTAGGTGCTACGGCTTCTCATTTCGTTAACCCTCATGGTTATCATGATGAAGATCATTACACAACACCTTATGATTTAGCCCTCATTGCACGTGGTGCTTTTGCGAATCCTACTTTAGCCCAAATAGCTGGTACACTAAACTACACTTTCACAGATACAAGTAACGGTAACCGTATACCTCTTACACATACTTCTGCACTACTTAATCCAAATAGCAACTATTATAATAGCGCTGTAACAAGCTGCAAAACAGGTTATCATACCCCTGCAAAACGTACACTTGTTTCAAAAGCACACTATGATAACATTGATCTCATTGCAGTTACTATGCGTACAGATGCACCTAATCAATTCATTGATATGAATAAACTTCTTGATTATGGTGCCAAAAACTTTAGTGTTGTCAAAACAGATACTGGTGAAATACAAATCAAAAATACAAGTTACTCTGCATGGGCTGAGCCCTATATAAACACAGCTTTAGAACAAGGTTGGATTACGCCTTCACCCCAAAACTACATGGCACCGATTTCACAAAGAGAATTCCTTGCCATCATCCAAAAGGCTCTCCCAGAAAAATATCAAGAACAAATCGGAAATCAAATTCTTTATAATGGGCGTTCTATTTATAATGAAAGTCGCCATCTTTCAAGAAAAAATGCAGCACTACTTTGCTATAACTTCTTACAAAACTTAGGCTTTAGTACAGACTATTTACCAGTTATCCCAGAAGTCACTGATTTAACAGATGTTAAGGAAACTTACGATGATGCCATTCACTTCATGGTACAATCAAACCTCATGATGGTAGACGAAGCTCAAAACTTCTACCCAAATAGTTCACTAACCTTACAACAAGGCATCTACACTGCCTACCAACTCTCAGCACTTCTAAACCGTTACGATAGCTACACATATACCAAAAAATAAAAAAGATTGAATGCGTTTACTTGTACGAAGTAACGTCATTCAATCTTTTTTCATTTTCATCATAATTTAATGGAGTGATTTGATAATACTCTTAATGAAGATTATTGAAGAGGGTTTAGGTGGAGTGTCTGAGCGAAGCGAGTTTTCCACCGTTTCTTCAATAATCGAATTTAGAGTATTACAAATCACGGAAGGTGTAGCTAGCAAACACCACAAGCCCAAGCGGTTTGCTTATTACTTCACCAATCAAGTTAATCCTTGAGTGGTATTCCTCTCGCATCAGTTTGTACGCGTCCACATAAAATGAGTATGCCATCAATAAACGCCCATATATATCCTATCCCACATAAGAGGTTTGTAAAAAGTTGTCCTAATCCTATCCCTGTATATCCTAAATAAAATCTTCCTACACCACACCAGCCTAAGAAGATTTGGAGTAATCCTGCTAATAATCTAGATTTTTGTTTTATTGTATTATAGCCATTATAGGCATTATTATACCCATATCCATTATTAGTGAAGTTACCGTTTGCATAGTTATTATGATCTGTATAGCTATTATTACCTTTTTGGTAATCTTGCTCATAATAATATTGTCCTGACCCATAATCGCTTGCACCTATATTTTGTTGTGCGCCACATTCAGGGCAAAATTTGCTATCATCACTTATTTGATTGCCACAATTTATACAATACATCTCTTTCCTCCATTCATCTTCAATATATTTCTATTATATCACGCTCTACATACACATAGTACAAGTTTTAGAATTCATCTCTATTTTCTAAATTCACCTTTTACTTCTTTATAAACTATGCGTATAATTAACCTATGATATTCAAACGTATAAAATACTCACACCTATTCTTGTAATATCTTAGTGCATTCATAATATATAACTAACATCTATTTAAAAATAAAGAAATGAGGTTATTATGAAATCATCTACTCCTTTAAAATCATCTCGTTTTATTGGCTTCCTTCTTATTATATGTGGTGCTTGTATTCTTCTTTTTTATATGCCACCTTATTTAAGAAACTTACTTCATTATAAAGCACAAGAACAGCTCTATATGGAGCTAAGTAACACCCCTATTAAATCACCACCAAGAAACTTTTCTTCTACAATTATAAATTCATATAATCACTTTACCACTATTAATCCAGACAACCTGAAACCTACTATTCACAAGAAACTATTACCTCTATTAGAAATTAATAAAGAAGTTATTGGTTGGATTACTATAAATGATACACCTATTAACTATCCTCTTTTACAACATAGCGACAATCAATATTATCTCACACACGCTAGTGATAACTCTGATTCTATTTACGGCAGCATTTATATTGACCATCGTAATAATAGTGATTTAAATAATTTAAACACTTTAATTTATGGACATAATATGAACAATGGCTCCATGTTTCATACTCTAGTCAATTACAAAGAGCAAGACTTCTTCACTACACATCCTTATATATCTGTAAGCAATCTCTATGAAACATTTACATATGAAATCTTTAGCGTTTACGTTGTGAATGCCGATACCGAAACTATTAGCGTGAAATATAAATCTAATGAAGACTTTCTAAACTATATTTCTAATTGCCAGTCACGTTCTCTTTTTAAAACTAATATCAAATTAAATGAAGATGATCAAATTATTACTCTTGTTACATGTAGTTATGAACTAGATAATGCGCGTACAATTGTACAGGCAAAGAAAATTAAATAAGTTTTTTTCACATAAATGTATATAATCTTTCTTAACTGACCATAATACTAACGTACCAAGTGTGAGGTACATCGCTAAATCCCCCCTCAACCTAGGTTTCTCCCCCTGAAACCTAGGTTCTTTTTATGTAAATTTCCAAACCCCTGTTATTCATAGTTTTACATTATTTTAGATTATAGTCAGATTTTTATATAACTCATTTTGTTACTTTTTTAACAGTTTATTAAACTGTGTTTTTTCACCTTATTTTAAGATTATATAATTTTCTATGCAATGTCCTTCTATATTTCACGTAAAAAAACTTATTTTTTACTATGTTAAATTATTGACAAACATATAAGGGGTGTGTTATCATCATTTTGTAGTCAAGTTTGAAGTTTTTAAATAACTAGCTACATTTTTTATAAAGCTTATTGTTAAAAAAATAACATTTTATTTTTAAATAGACATGCAAAATTTATCACACATATTATTTTATGTCGCAGGGAATATTAACAACATGTTAACACCAAGGAGGTTACAATTATGTCAGAGAATAAAAAAGCAAAAGTTGAAACACCAGTTATCGATCCAGTAAAAATGGTTGATGAATTAGCACAAAAAGCATCAGTTGCATTAGAAGCTATGCTTGAACTTAATCAAGAGCAAGTAGATGAAATCGTAAAAGCTATGGCACTTGCAGGTCTTTCAAACCAAATGCACCTTGCAAAAATGGCTGTTGAAGAAACAGGTCGCGGAATCTTCGAAGATAAAGTTACAAAAAACATCTTCTCTACAGAATATATTTACCACAGCATTAAATATGATAAAACAGTTGGTATCATCGAAGATAATGATGATGAAGCTTTCATGATGGTTGCTGAACCAGTAGGTGTTGTAGCTGGTGTTACTCCAGTAACAAACCCAACATCAACAACAATGTTCAAAGCAATCATTGCTCTTAAAACAAGAAATCCAATCATCTTCGGTTTCCACCCATCAGCTCAAAAATGTTCTGCTGAAGCAGCTCGTATCGTAAGAGATGCAGCAATCAAAGCTGGTGCTCCAGAAAACTGTGTACAATGGATTGAACATCCATCAATTGAAGCAACTAACGCTCTTATGAATCATCCAAAAGTTGCATTAGTACTTGCAACAGGTGGTTCTGCAATGGTTAGAGCAGCTTACTCAACAGGTAAACCTGCACTTGGTGTTGGACCTGGTAACGTTCCAGCATTCATCGAAAAAACAGCTGTAGTTGAAAGAGCTGTAAACGATATTATTTTAAGTAAATCTTTCGATAATGGTATGATTTGTGCATCTGAACAAGCTGCTATCATCGAAGCTCCTATATATGATAAAGCAGTAGCACTTATGAAAGCTCAAGGATGCTACTTCGCTACTAAAGAAGAAGTTAAAAAACTTGAACCAGTTGTAATCAATCTTGAAAAAGGAATGGTTAACGCTGCAATCGTTGGTAAATATCCATATGAAATCGCTGCTATGGCTGGTATTACAATTCCTAAAGAAACAAAAATCCTTTGCTGTGAAATCGAAGGTGCAGGTCCAGAGTACCCACTTTCAAGAGAAAAACTTTCTCCAGTACTTGCAGTAATCAAAGCTAAAGACGTAGAAGATGGTATCAGAAAAGCTGAAATCATGGTTGAAATGGGTGGTCTTGGTCACACATCATCTGTTCATTCAACTAATGACGAAGTAATTAAAGAATTCAGCCGTCGTCTTAAAACAGGGCGTATCGTAGTTAACTCTCCATCTACACATGGTGCTATTGGTGACATCTACAATACAAATATGCCATCATTAACACTTGGTTGTGGTTCATACGGATGTAACTCAACTACTCAAAACGTAACAGCAGTAAACTTAATCAATACAAAAAGGGTGGCAAAACGTAAAGTGAATATGCAATGGTTCAAAATCCCAGAAAAAATCTACTTCGAAGCAGGTTCTGTAGCATACCTTGCTAAAATGCCAGAAGTAAAAAGAGTATTAATCGTAACTGACCCAATGATGGTTAAACTTGGTTATGTTGATAAATTAACATACCAATTAAGAAAAAATCCTAACGCACCAATTATCGAAATCTTCGATTCTGTAGAGCCAGATCCAGACTTAACAACAGTTCGTCGTGGTACAGAAATGATGAATAACTTCCAACCAGATACAATCGTAGCACTTGGTGGTGGTTCAGCGCTTGATGCAGCTAAAGGTATGTGGTTATTCTACGAACAACCAGAAGCAGACTTCATCGCTATGGCTCAAAAATTCGCTGATATTAGAAAACGTGTATATAAATTCCCTAAACTTGGTCAAAAAGCAAAAATGGTATCTATTCCTACAACATCAGGAACAGGTTCTGAAGTAACTTCATTCGCTGTTATCTCAGATAAAGCTAACAACATGAAATACCCACTTGCTGACTACGAATTAACACCAAACGTAGCAATCATTGACCCAGACTTCGTAATGAGTGTACCTCCAGTACCAACAGCTGATACAGGTCTTGACGTATTAACACATGCTATTGAAGCTTATGTTTCTATCTTAGCATCTGACTATACAGACGCTCTTGCACTTAAAGCAATTCAACTTGTATTCGAATATCTTCCACGTTCATACAAAAACGGTGCGAAAGATCCAGTTGCAAGAGAAAAAATGCACAATGCTTCAACAATTGCTGGTATGGCGTTCACTAATGCCTTCCTTGGTATTAACCACTCATTAGCACACAAACTTGGTGGTGAATTCCACATCGTTCACGGTCGTGCAAATGCTATTTTATTACCACACGTAATTGAATACAATGGAGATACAAACCCAAGTAAATTTGTTATCTTCCCTAAATATGAAAAATACATTGCACCACAAAAATTCCAAGAAATTGCTAAAGCTTTAGGTCTTCCAGCTTCTACTCCAGAAGAAGGTGTTAAATCTCTTGCTAATGCAGTAAGAAACTTAATGAAAGAGCTTAACATGCCTCTTACAATTAAAGATCTTGGTATTGACGAAAAAGTTTACATGGCTAAAGTTGATGAATTAGCTTACAAAGCATTCGAAGATCAATGTACAACAGCAAACCCAAGATTACCAAAAGTAACAGAGCTTGCTGAACTTTATAAAAAAGCTTACTATGGTAAATAATTTTACCAAGTAGATAATAACCACATTTTACATCTCAATTTATATAATTAATAAACCCTCAATCAAAAAGGAGTGTAACCAAATTGGTTACACTCCTTTTTTTATCTTTATACAATATCATCAATATGTATCTGATGCTTACTACTTATCACAGTGATTTAATAAACTCTGCCATTTCTGCCCATGCTGCTACACTTTCCTCTAAATCTGGCATAAAAAGTTGGAAGTCATGTGACATGTCTTTATATAATGTATGTATTACTTTAACCCCTGCTGCCCCTGCTTTTTCATAAACTTTAA
>CALGWE010000251.1:0-3298 GCA_937935915.1 uncultured Clostridia bacterium | reverse complement strand
AACTCCTTCAAGACTTAGCAGGTGCAGTATTTGAAGCCTTAAAAACAGGTGTAGACATTGATATGAATTATTTTACTGCAAAGTATCCAGAGGCGGCAGATCAAAACATTATTTCTCATGTAATCATCTTTAAAGATAAGCGTTATGAGGAAGTTTCAGTACTTCAAAAAATGGTAGCAGAAAATATAAAACGAATTACCAAGGAGTACATTGAAAGAAGTTTAAAAACTACGACAGACCCCAATGAGTTACAAAATCTACTATTTCAAAAAAAGGAACTTGACAAGTTGTATATTGATTTTATAAATGGTTAGAATAGTAGACAGGAGAAAGGATTGATAATAGTGAAAGATTTAGCAGAACAGAAGTTAGCATTTAAGGCGAAGCTAGACCAACTTATAAATATTGCAAAAGAGAAAAAAGGTGTTTTAGAACAAGACGATATTAATGACGTTTTCTCTGATATGGAGCTAGAGCCTAGTAAAATAGAACAAATTTATGATTATCTTGAAACACAAAACATTGATGTTATTGGTAACTTAAATGAGATTGAAGTAGATGATACCGATATCGATTTTAGCAATTTACCAGATGGTATCAGCATTGATGACCCAGTACGTATGTACCTTAAAGAAATTGGAAAGGTACCACTTCTTTCTGCAGAAGAGGAAATTGTCCTTGCTCAAAGAATGCAAGAGGGCGATCAAGAAGCTAAGAAAAAATTAGCTGAAGCGAACCTTAGACTTGTAGTAAGTATTGCAAAACGTTATGTAGGACGTGGTATGTTATTCTTAGACCTTATCCAAGAAGGTAACTTAGGGTTAATTAAAGCTGTTGAAAAATTTGATTACACAAAAGGATTTAAATTCAGTACTTATGCAACATGGTGGATTCGTCAGGCAATCACAAGAGCTATTGCCGATCAAGCGCGTACAATTCGTATTCCAGTGCATATGGTAGAAACAATTAATAAATTAATGCGTGTATCACGTCAACTTCTCCAAGAATTAGGTCGTGATCCACAACCAGAAGAAATCGCAAAACGTATGGAAATGCCAGTTTCTAAAGTACGTGAGATTATGAAAATTTCTCAAGAACCAGTTTCTCTTGAAACACCTATTGGGGAAGAAGAAGATAGCCACTTAGGTGATTTCATTCCAGATGAAGATATTCCAGTACCAGCAGAAGCTGCAGCATTTACTTTATTAAAAGAACAACTTATTGAAGTATTAGATACATTAACTGAAAGAGAACAAAAAGTATTACGTTTACGTTTCGGCCTTGATGATGGGCGTGCACGTACGCTTGAAGAAGTTGGTAAAGAATTTAGCGTAACAAGAGAGCGTATTCGTCAAATTGAAGCTAAAGCACTTAGAAAACTTAGACATCCAAGTCGTAGTAAAAAACTTAAAGATTATTTAGAATAAGAATTAAACGATATATAATATAAGTAAAGATAATAGAAGTTGTTTTTGAGCAACTTCTATTATTTTCTATAAAGAGAAATACTAGAGGTGAAACATGCAATTATCTAATCGTTTAGGAACGCTTACAAAATATGTACCACAAGGCAGTCGTGTCATCGATGTAGGAACAGACCATGCCTATGTGCCAATTTATCTAATGAAAAATAATATCGCTACAAGCTGTATGGCTACAGATATTAATAAAGGGCCACTTATTAAAGCCGAGCAAAATATGGCCAAATATCGTATCCCGAATATTAAGCTGAAACAAACAAGTGGGCTTCAAGGCATTACAGAAGAAGATGGGAATGTGATTATGATTTCAGGTATGGGAGGCTATTTAATTATTGATATCTTAAAAGCAGCTATGCCAATTGTTAAAGCAGCAGATCGCCTTATTTTACAGCCACAACAAGATATTGATGAAGTAAGAAAATTCTTACATGCAAATCACTTTAAGATTGTAACAGAAGATTTTGCAAAAGATGATGATAAATACTACACAATATTAGTTGTAGAAAAAGGTGAAGAAGTATATAGTAAAAGTTATGAATATGTATACGGTAAATGTCTTATTGAAAAGAAATTACCATTATTCAAAGAATGGCTTGTGAAAAAATGCGATAAACTAGAAGAGATTAAAAAGCATTTAGATTCAAATCAAGGTATACAAGCCGAAGCAAGACTTAAAGAGTTAGAAGCAGAGATTGCAGAAATCAAAGAGGTGATTACATGCCTAAACTAAAAGAGATTATGACAGTACTGGAGAAACTAGCACCTTGTCATTTGGCAGAAAGTTGGGATAATGTAGGACTAATGGTGGGGAGCAAAGAGGAAGAAGTGGATAAAGTACTTTGTGCTTTGGATGTTAATGAAAGTGTTGTAGATGAAGCTATTCAAAAAGGCGCTAAATGTATTGTAAGTCACCATCCATTTTTCTTTGCACCACTGAAAAAATTAAATTTAGATGATACCAAAGGTAGAATGATTAAGAAGCTTGTCAAAAATGACATTGCCGTCTATAGCATGCATACTAATTATGACATTGCTAAAGGTGGATTAAATGACTACTTATGTGAGCTCTTAAAGCTTAAAGAGGTTAAAGTACTTGCACCAACAGGCAGTCGTACATTTTGTAAAGTGGTTATTTACGTACCAACAACACATCTGGAAGTTGTACGTGAGGCGATTATTCGTTATAATGAGTGTACAATCGGAAACTATAAAGGTTGTACATTTAGTGGTCAAGGTGAAGGAAGCTTTATGCCACTTGAAGGAAGTAATCCTTTCATAGGAACAACTGATAAGTTAGAAAAAGTAGCTGAAAATAAAATTGAATTCATGGCTTATAAGGATGAAGTAGCTTACTTAATTAAAAAAATTAAAGCAGTACATCCTTATGAAGAAATGGCATATGATGTATATGATTTAGTAGATTTAAACGAACCAATTGGACTTGGTAGAGTTGGTAAGTTTGAAACGCCAATAAGCTTTGAGGAACTTATTACACAAATTAAAAAGGTATTTAAGGTGCCATATATACGTGTGACACAAGAAACAGATAAACATATTAAAAGTGTGGCGATTTGTTCAGGAAGTGGTAGCGATTTTATAAAACAAGCCGCATTTAAAGCTGATGTATATATTACGGGAGATATGCAATTTCATAAAGGGCAAATGGCTAAAGAACTAGGTATTCCAGTTATTGATATTGGTCATTATGCTTCTGAGAATATTGCAATGACACATATTTGTGCTTATTTAAAAGAAAATCTAAAGCATTTAGAAGTAACATGTTCTGAGGTAGATGGAGAAACATTAATCACAAAATG
>CALGWE010000250.1:0-3302 GCA_937935915.1 uncultured Clostridia bacterium | reverse complement strand
TTAAATCGGGAGATGCAATACTAGGTTTATTTGTTATTGCAATCATATTTTTGATTATTATTCCGTTACCGGATAGTATTTTAAGTATCTTACTTATTTTAAATATTTCTATAGCTGCGATGATTTTGATGAGTGCGCTTTTCTCAAAAGAACCTCTTGATTTATCATTATTTCCAACGTTGCTACTTTTAACAACGTTATTTAGGTTAGGATTAAATATTTCAAGTACAAGATTAATTTTACAAAATGGTTATGCAGGGGAAGTTGTACAGACCTTTGGTGAATTCGTTGCAGGTGGGGAACTTGTAATTGGGATTATTATTTTCATCATTATTACAATTGTAAATATGCAAGTTATCACAAAAGGTTCAGAGCGTGTTGCTGAAGTAACAGCACGTTTTACATTAGATGCCATGCCTGGTAAGCAAATGGCCATTGATGCAGATTTAAATACAGGTTTTATTGATGAAGCAGAAGCTAAGAAACGTAGAAAGAAAATTCAAGATGAAGCAGCTTTCTTTGGTTCAATGGATGGTGCTTCTAAATTCGTAAAGAATGATGCAGTTGTTGGTATATTTATTACTTTAGTTAATATTATTGCCGGTATTATTATCGGTGTTGTAATGAAAAAAATGGACTTTTCAGAGGCACTTCAAAAGTATACTGTTATGACAGTTGGAGATGGTCTTGTAAGTGCTATTCCATCACTTCTTATTTCCATTGCTACAGGTATTTTGGTAACTAAGACAGCTTCAGAAGATAGCATGAGTAATGTTATTCTTGGACAAATTGCTTATTCACCAGTTGTACTTTATGTTGTAGGTGTGGTTTTAGTTGTATTTGGTTTATTTACGCCAATGGGGCCTATTACAACATTGCCAATGGCAGCAATATGGTTCTTATTAGCATATCGTATTGGTAAGTTAAATAAAGTACAAGCAGTAGAAGAGGAATTGGCTTCAGAAGATGAAGAAGTTGGTGAAATTCGTAAACCAGAAAATGTTATTTCATTATTACAAGTGGATCCTATTGAATTAGAATTTGGCTATGGTATGATTCCATTAGCTGATGTTAATCAAGGTGGGGACTTATTAGATCGCGTCGTTATGATTAGACGACAAATTGCATTAGAGTTAGGAAGTATCGTACCTATTGTACGTTTAAGAGATAATATTCAATTACCACCAAATGCCTACAGTATTAAGATTAAAGGGATTGAAGTGGCTAGAGGTGAAATATTATTCGATCATTATATGGCTATGAATCCTGGTTATGTAGAAGAAGAAATAGATGGTATTGCCACAACAGAACCAGCATTTGGACTTCCAGCATTATGGATTACAGAAGCACAACGTGAAAAAGCGGAGATGAGAGGGTATACAGTTGTAGACTGTCCATCTATTGTAGCAACACATTTAACAGAAGTTATTAAACGTTACTTACATGAACTTTTAAGTCGTCAAGATGTTCAAACATTAATTAATAATGTTAATGAAACACATCCAACACTTATTAGTGAATTAACACCTAAACTTTTAAGTATAGGGGATATTCAAAAAGTACTAGCAAACTTATTACAAGAAGGTGTGTCTATTAGAGACCTTGTAACAATTTGTGAGGTACTTGCAGATTATGCAACATCTATTAAGGATACAGATGTATTAACTGAATATGTAAGACAAGGATTATCACGTGCAATTTCTAAGCGAGTATTTGGTGCAGGAACTAATAAGGTTATTACACTAGATCCAGCTATAGAGCAACAGATTATGGAACATGTACAACATACAGAACAAGGTGCATATATTGCATTAGATCCAAAGACAATTCAAGTTATTGTTAATCAGCTTAAAAAAGAAATCAATAAATTAACATCTATTGGACTTCAACCTATTATATTAACTTCACCAATTGTAAGAATTTATTTTAAGCAATTAACCATGCAGTATATACCTGATTTAACGGTTATTTCTTATAATGAGGTAGAACAAAATGTAGAAGTTCAATCAATAGGAATGGTGAGCATTGCATGAGAATACTAAAAATTAAAGGAAAAGACGAAAAAGTCGTTTTAAATCAAATAGAGAAACAATACGGTGATAAAGCCATTATATTAAGCACACAAAAAGAAGCAGTAGGGCGTTTTAAGTTTTTTAAAACCCCTAAAACTGTAGTAACAATCGCCGTTAAAGATGAAGAAGATGATGTATCTGTTCATGAAAACTTAGAAAAAATTACAAAACTTAAAGAAGTACCTGTAGAAAGTAAAAAAGAAGATGATGCAGCAGCTAAAATGCTTTTAGATTTAAATGAACATATTAGAAACATGGAGATGACATTACAAAATTTACAAAGTCAAGCAACTATAGCTAAAGAAGCAGTTACAGATAAAGATTCAGTGGGAGCAGTTTCAAATAATGTTTTATCTTATTTAAAAGAAAAAATGATTGCAATAGGTATTAAACAACCAATATGTGAGTGGATGTTGGATTCAGTTTCGCCGGAGAATAGTGTAGAAGAAATAATTCATATAATACGCACAAAAATAGAAGAATTATTAACAAATCATAAAGCTGAAGAGCAGTTACCAAAAACAGTATTCTTTATTGGTTCTACAGGAGTTGGTAAAACAACTACAATCGCCAAATTAACTGCTCAGTATGTATTAGAAAAACATAAGAAGATTGTACTATTTACTTCTGATACTTATCGTATTGCAGCAATTGAACAATTAAAAACATATGCGGATATTTTAGGAGTTCCAATAGAAATTATCTATGATGAGAATGATATACCAGAACTTCTCAAGAAATGGCAACATGTAGATCATATCTTTATAGATACAGCAGGGCGTTCTCACAAAAATATAGAGCAAGTTAATGAACTTTTAAGTCTATTAAAATGTGTTGAAGAAAAAAGAGTATTTTTAGTTGTGAATGCTAATACAGCTACAACAGATGTGATGAATGTGATTGATACATATAATGAAGTACAAAACGACTTTGAACTTATTATTACAAAATTAGATGAAACAGATGAGATTGGGAATATCTTACAATAGGACAAAATGTACCAGCAGATATTAAACTCTTTAATTATGAAGAATACATAGTTGACTTACTAGGGAGAGTACAATATGAATGATCAAGCACAAGTATTAAGAACATTAATGGCTAACAGTGGAAATGATGATATATTTCAAATGAATAGTAATATGAAGGTGATTACTATAGCGAGTGGAAAAGGTGGTGTTGGTAAAAGTAACTTTAGTGTTAACTTAGCACTAGCTTTAAAAGAACTTG
>CALGWE010000249.1:0-1009 GCA_937935915.1 uncultured Clostridia bacterium | reverse complement strand
TGAGCCGCATGCTGATCAATGATAAACACCTTTTCATGATATTGAATAAGCCAATAGGTCTTAAATAACTGACCAATAATCTTATAGTCCTTCACCCCAATTGCAGCTTCTTCACTTTTTGCTATAGATGGAACTGACGGTGCCATATAAGATGCCGCTACAGCTGGAATATGCATATGGGCAATTTGTGTTTGTTCATTTACGCTATTACTACTTTTTAGATCTATCTCTTGAGATTCTTGTACTGTATTTATTGTTTCTGCCTTGTTAAATAATTCTTCCTCGGCAAATCCTTCTGACTTGGCAATTACTTGTGCCTTGGCCTCATCACTTGGCTGGGCTTCAGTATTGCTATTTAAATCATCATCCCTATTAAATGATTCCTCTATTCTATCTCTAGATGACATTTGTAATGGTTGTGATAAACTGACCTTTTCTAAGTCTTCTGAGGCACTGCGAATCTCAAAGGATGGTTTAACATCTGGCTCACTTTTCCCAAAGATTCGTTCAATATTATGAGTAGGCCCTTCTTTTATAACAGGGATTTCTCCTGCCAATAAACTTTGAGCCGTTGCCATGTTTTCTTCTTTACGTGGTGCAAAGAAAGTGTCTACTGTATAAGTTTCAATCTCTGGTTTAGGTGTCACCGCTTTTTCATGTGGTGTCACATGTGGCACTAAATAAGCTGATTCCAATTGCTTTGTAATGGCTTTATAAACCGTATTATAAATTAAATCTGAATCTTTAAAGCGCACCTGTAATTTTGTAGGATGCACATTCACGTCTACTTCTTCTGGTGAAATATTTAAATGAAGTACAACGAAAGGAAACTTACCCACCATCACAATAGGTTTATAGGCATCTTCTACTGCTTTTTGCAATAATGTACTTTTAATATAACGTCCATTTATAAAGAAGTGTTCATAGTTACGATTGGAACGATTTAATGAAGGATTCCCTAAAAGCCCCACGCATTCTATGCCTGAGGTTTCATAAAAACATTTTAATG
>CALGWE010000248.1:0-1522 GCA_937935915.1 uncultured Clostridia bacterium | reverse complement strand
TTACGTAAAACATGCATGTATTTCCCATAGTGGGTAGCTAGTCCACTACTTCGTTTACGATTTTACTTTGAATGCTTTGGGAGCTAACCAAAGCACCCAAGGATGGTTATTTAATTTTGTTGTCTATCTTTATTGCTTGTTGCTATTTGTTAACAATTCCAAGTGTTAATACAGCCTGTTTAAAGACTGTTTGTTGCAACATTATTAGTATAAGTACTTTTTATTTTTAAATGCATTTTAAGTTTTAAGTGTGTGTGTAATAGTAAACTTACGGTTGCATTATTCTTGTTTCATTCTTCAAAGTGTGTGTGTGTAATAGTAAGCTCAAGCTGCATTCTTTTGTTTCAAGATTCAAATCGTGTGTGTGTAATAGTATGAATCTATGAACCCCTTAAGTGATTTACTTAGTACTTATTTAAGCTATTTTACTAATAAAGATTCGCCTGTCATTTCAGCTGGTTGTTCCATACCCATCATTTCAATTAAAGTTGGTGCGATATCTGCAAGTTTACCGCCTTCTTTAAGTGTTACACCCTCTTTGTAGTTAACAAGGATGAATGGTACTGGATTTGTTGTATGTGCTGTAAATGGTTCGTTATTTGAGTAATCGATCATTTGTTCAGCATTACCGTGGTCAGCACAGATAAATGCATAACCATTTGTTTCTTCAATAGCAGTGATTACTTGACCAACTGCTTTATCTACAGCTTCGATTGCTTTTTGAGCTGCAGCTAAGTCACCTGTATGACCAACCATATCTGGGTTAGCAAAGTTACAGATTACTACATCGTATTTACCGCTACGGATAGCAGCATCTAATTTATCAGCAACTTCATATACACTCATTTCTGGTTGTAAATCATAAGTTGCTACTTTTGGAGAAGGTACTAAGATACGATCTTCACCTTCATTAAGATCTTCTGAACCGCCATTGAAGAAGAATGTTACGTGAGCATATTTTTCTGTTTCAGCGATACGAAGTTGTGTTTTACCATTTTTAGCTAAGTACTCACCAAATGTGTTAGTAAGTGACTCTGGTTTGAAACATACATCTGTAACAGGTAATGTTACATCGTATTGTGTAAATGTTGTGAATGCGCATCCAAGTTGTTCTCTTTGGAATCCATCAAATTCAGCATCTGTGAATACTCTTGTCATTTCACGAGCACGGTCTGGTCTGAAGTTGAAGAAGATTACGCTATCATCAGCAGAAATTTTACCGATTGCTTCGCCATTTTCTGTAATTACAGTTGGTACAACGAATTCATCGTTAACTTCTTTAGCATATGAATCAGCAATCGCTTGTACTGGATCTGTAGCTTTTTCGCCTTCACCTAAAACAATTGCATTATAAGCTTTTTCTACACGGTCCCATCTATTGTCACGGTCCATTGCATAGTAACGACCAGAAATAGATGCTACTTTACCTACACCAATTTCGTTCATTTTAGCTACGAGTGCTTCCATGAATTCTTTAGCTGATGCAGGAGGTGTATCACGTCCATCTAAGAAAGCATGTACG
>CALGWE010000247.1:0-1473 GCA_937935915.1 uncultured Clostridia bacterium | reverse complement strand
GATGATTTCTTCTGCTTCTCTTGGAATCCCTTTAATGCCAAAGAGCTGTGCATTTTCACCTGCATTCATTGCTCCACCTGTTAAAGTGCGTTCCTCTGTATGAGACATCACTGGAATATTAAAAGGCTTTACATATTGCATGGCTTTTTTCATAAGTCCTGCATTGGCTACTGTTTTGCCATCTTCACTAATAGCACAAATGCCGTGTTCTACCATCTTTCCGATATCTGCCAGTGTTTCACCTGCTTGATCCTTTGTAATGGCGCCTATTGGGAGCACATTCACACCATTTGCTCTAGAAGCCATAGCATTGATGTATTCTACAACACATTCATTATCAATAACTGGTTTTGTATTTGGCATACAACATACTGTTGTAAAGCCCCCTTTAGCTGCTGCAGCTGCGCCGCTTGCAATATCTTCTTTATGTTCAAAACCTGGTGCTCTAAAGTGCACATGTAAATCAATAAGTCCTGGTACTACCCATTTGCCTGTGGCATCAATTATTTCATCTGCTTGCCAGTCATTTCTTTCGCCTATGTATACTACTTTTCCTTCTTCTACCCAAAGGTCTGTTACGGCCTCAAAGTTTGTATTTGGGTTGATGATTTTACCATTTTTAATACAAAGTTTCATTTTTATGATCTCCCTTCACGTAGTAATTCTAAAATTGCCATTCTCACTGCTACACCATTTGTCACTTGTTCATCGATTACAGATACGCCGCTATCTATAAGTTCTGGCATAAGTTCAATCCCACGATTAACTGGTGCTGGGTGCATTAAAATCGCATCTTCTTTTGCATATCTAAAGATTTCTTCATCTATACCATAAATTTGGCTATACTCTCTAAGGTTAGGGAATAAGCCACCTTTTTGTCTTTCTAACTGAATACGTAATGCCATCACAATATCTGCATCTTTTACAGCTTCTTTAATGTCTGTGGTCACTTTACATCCTAAAGCTTCCATGCTTTTAGCTGTTAATGTACCTGGGCCTGCAAGTGTTACCTTTGCCCCAAGTTTTGTGAGACCAAATACATTAGATCTTGCCACACGGCTATGGGCAATATCTCCGATAATGGTTACTTTTAAGTTTTTAAAACCACCTTTTTTCTCATAGATTGTATAAAAATCTAATAACGCTTGTGTAGGATGTTCATTGGCACCATCTCCTGCATTAATGACAGAAGCTTTTACATTTTTAGCTAAAAGATGTGGTGCACCACTCATGCTGTGTCTTAAAACCATAAACTCCGTGCCCATACGATCTAGTGTAATCCCTGTATCTACAAGTGTTTCACCTTTTTTTACACTACTTGTTGCTACACCTAAATCCATTACGTTAGCACCCATATACTTACCTGCTGCTGTAAACGCCATTCTGGTACGTGTACTATTTTCATAAAATAGGGTAATCATGGTTTCACCATTTAAGTCATTTTTTTTAGGGGCATTACCTTCTACTATGGCT
>CALGWE010000246.1:0-1556 GCA_937935915.1 uncultured Clostridia bacterium | reverse complement strand
TGAAGGAACTTATAGATAATATTTTGCTATATGGTTTAATGAAGAGTTTACATGTACTTTCTATAGGTGTGATAGGACTATATCTTTTTCAAGTTGTCTTAAGTGGATTCCGTGCACACCTATTATTATATTTAAGTCAGAAGTTGGATATAGCATTATTATTAGGATATTATGAACATGTTTTAAAATTACCAATGAATTTTTTTGGTACAAGAAAAGTAGGAGAGATTATTTCACGTTTTCAAGATGCAGGACATGTAAGGGATGCTATATCTGGTGCAACACTTACAATTATGATTGATACACTGATGGTATTAGTTGGTGGAATTATTCTTTATATGCAAAATACCTTATTATTTGGGATTACATTTATTATAGCTATTTTATATGGTGTTATTGTTATTGGTTTCAATAAAGCACTGAAAAAGGGTAATCAGAAAGAAATGGAAGATAATGCACAGTTAACTTCTTATTTGGTAGAATCTTTAAATGGTATTCAAACAGTTAAGGCATTTAATGCAGAACGTAAAGTAAATATGAGTACTGAAGGGAAGTTTATTAAATTACTTAGAAGTATTTTTAAATTATCGTTTACAATGAATATGCAAACGGTACTTAAAAATTTAGTTGAGCTTATAGGTGGAACCGTTATTTTATGGATAGGTGCATATCAAGTTTTAAAAGGTAATATGTCTGTAGGAACACTAATTACATTTAATTCTTTGTTAGCTTATTTTTTAACACCTATGAAGAATTTGATTAATTTACAACCAGAACTTCAAACAGCTATGGTAGCTGCAGAGCGTTTAGGAGAGATTTTAGACTTAGATTTAGAATGTGATGAAAATGAGGATAAACGTATTGCACCAAGTAAGTTTGAGGGAGAAATTGTATTAAAAGATGTAGATTTTAGATATGGGACAAGAAAGCTTATTCTTAAGAAGATTAACATGACGATTAAGCCAGGGGAGCGTATAGCCTTAGTGGGCGAAAGTGGCTGTGGTAAGACGACATTGGTTAAGTTGTTGCTTAATTTTTATGGTATTGAAAAGGGACAGATTTTAATTGATGGTAATAATATTTTAGATATTAAGAAAGAAACTTTAAGAGAGCGTATAGCGTATGTACCTCAAGAAACATTTTTATTTAGTGGGACTATTTTAGAAAACTTATCATTAGGGCTTGAAAATGAAAATATGGAAGAAATAGTAGAAGCAGCTAAGATGGCAAGAGCACATGACTTTATTAATGAATTACCACTTAGATATAATACACATTTAGAGGAAAATGGTGCCAACCTTTCAGGTGGACAAAGACAAAGACTTGCTATTACAAGAGCTATTCTTAAGAAACCAGATATATTAATATTGGATGAAGCAACCAGTAATCTAGATTCTATTACAGAAGCTGCTATTGAGAGTACAATTAATACATTTAGTAAGGGTATGACAACGATTATTATTGCCCATCGTTTAAGTACAATTAAGCGATGTGATAAGATTTATGTAATGGATAAGGGTGAAATTATTGAGCAAGGAAGTCATGAAGAACTTATT
>CALGWE010000245.1:0-1083 GCA_937935915.1 uncultured Clostridia bacterium | reverse complement strand
AATCTTCTTCCATTGCTCATCTTCAGTTAATATATTCCCTTCCTCTGTCGAAGCAAATCCACATTGAGGACTTAGACATAATCTATCTAAAGGCACATATTGACTTGCTTCTTTAATCCTGTTAATGATAGTTTCCTTATCTTCTAACTGTGGTGTTTTACTAGTAATTAATCCTAGTACCACTCGTTTATCTCCATTTACATATTTTAATGGTTCAAAATTACCTGAACGCTCATCATCAAATTCAAGATAATAAGCGTCTACATTTTCTCTTCCCAAAAGAGGCTCTGCCACTGAATCATATGCACCACTACTAAAATATGTAGAATGATAATTTCCTCTACAAATATGTGTAGTAATCACAAGGTCTTCTGGTTTTCCCTCAATAGCTAAATTATTTACCTTTAACAATTTTTCTGTAATAGACTTAAGATCCGCACCTTTTCCATAGCGTTCTACACTACCCTCAGCCACTAAAACGCCCCATGTACAATCATCAAACTGTATATTTCTACATCCTGCTGCATATAAATCACCAATTACCTTCTTATACCCCTTTGCAATATCTTCAATTAATTCTTCATCTGTTTTATAAAACTTTCTAGTCCTTTCAATATTAGCTGGAATCACCATTTGCTGAAAGAACTGTGCAGGAGCAGGCATTGTTTGCTTTGCCACAGTCTGCTCATCTTCAAGTGCTTTCACAAATTTAAAATGCGCCACAAAAGGATGATTTTCTACTGAAATCTTACCTGTAAGCCATGTATCATCAATTAAAGCTGCTTCCCCATGAAAGGCAATCCCCTTCTTCGTTTTTTCATGTGCAATCCCTTTAAATCCCCACATAAAATCAAGGTGCCATGTGGCTCTACGAAATTCTCCATCTGTAATCACATGATATCCAGCTACCTTTTGCTTGGCTACAAGTTCAATAATCGCTTTATCTTCAACAGTTTTTAACTCCTTGGCTGTAATTTTCCCCTCTGCGAATTCAGCTCTTGCCTGCTTTAAACTTTCTGGTCTTAAAAAACTTCCTACATAATCATAACGAAATGGTATATATCTACTTTCCATATAAACGCC
>CALGWE010000244.1:0-15257 GCA_937935915.1 uncultured Clostridia bacterium | reverse complement strand
TATGGGCAAGGATGATAAAGGCGCACATGCTTATGGTGGTAAAAAGACACCTCGTACAGCACCTATGTTTGAAGAAGGTGGTATTACTTATATTTATTTAATTTACGGTATGTACAATTGCCTTAACATTGTGGCTAATGTTAAAGATATTCCACAGGGGGTGCTTATAAGAGCAGTAGAACCTGTGGATGAAAAGAGTATAAATTTCGCAAGGGCCAATAGAAATATTCGTTCTAAAAAGGTAGAGGATTTAACAAATGGTCCTGGCAAACTATGCAAAGCAATGAAAATAGATAGAACACTTAATGCAACATCAGTTTTAGGAAAAGGTGAATTATGGATAGAGGACGCACCACTGTGCACTGATATTGTAACGGATAAGCGCATTAACATACCTTATGCTGAAGAATATCAAGATGTAGAGTGGCGTTTTTATATACGAGGAAATTCCTTTATTTCAGTATTGAAAAAAGAATGATTTGATTAAAGAGGGAGATTTATTATGTTACGAAAAAAGTTAGGTCAAAGAGTTAGTCCAACATTTTCTTTTGAAATTTTTCCACCAAAAGGTAAAGCAGATTTAGATGGTATCTTCGGTACCATTGATGCACTTGCTAGTTTATCACCAGACTTCATTAGTGTAACTTATGGAGCTGGTGGTAGTAGCAGGGACAACACAGTAGAAATAGCATCCGCTATTCAGATGAAATATAACATTCCAGCACTAGCGCATTTAACTTGTGTAGGCACTAAAAAAGAGGATATGGATCAAATACTAAAAGAGTTAAAAGATAAAGGTGTTGAAAATATTTTAGCCATGCGTGGTGATTTAAATGATGAAGCCATACTTGGGGATTTCAAGCATGCTTCAGAATTAACAAAGTACATAAAAGAAAATTATGATTTCAATGTATTAGGTGCATGTTATCCTAATAAACATATTGAAGCTTATAGTATGGAAGAGGACTTAAAATTTTTAAAACATAAAGTAGAGTGCGGGTCAGATGCACTTATTACACAACTCTTCTTTAATAATGATGATTTCTATAGTTTCTGTGATAAAGTAAGGGGATTAGGAATTGAGGTACCAATCATTGCAGGAATCATGCCACTTACATCAGCGAAACAAGTAGATCGTATGATTTCTATGTGTGGTGCTACATTGCCAGAAAGCGTACAAAATTTTGTAAAAGCTTATGGACATAATAGCCTTGCAATGAAAGAAGCAGGTATTGCTTATGCTACTTCACAAATTATTGATCTTTTGGCACATGGTGTAGATGGTATTCATCTTTATACAATGAATCAACCAGATACTGCTAAACGTATTATGGAGAATATTAGAGGCATATTATATGCACTCAAAGTAAAGAGAGCATAGTAATAATAGAATGTAAGAAAAGAAGGAAATAAAATGACACATATGATGTTAAAGGACGCCCTAAGATATATAGGCATGCCTATAGAGCATGCTACTGAAGAGATGATTCAAAAAGTAGAAAGTGCATATGAACTATTAGAACGTATTGCCAGGCCTAAAGCAACTTCACAAAAAGTAAATATTAGTTTAGAGGGAAATGAAGTTACTTTTGAAGGGACAACCTTAAAAGTTGAAAGTAGTGACCTTGCAAAGCTTCTTAAAAACTCTAAATCATGCTATATTATGGCAGTTACTTTGGGGCAAGAAGTAGATAGACAAATAGGGATGAAACAGCGTTTAGATATGTTAGAAGCTATGGTTCTAGATTCTTGTGCTTCAGTACTTATTGATAAAGTATGCGATGAGCATGAACAGGAATTAATGAAGAACTTAAATGGAGGAGAGTTTTTCACCATGCGTTTTAGCCCTGGATATGGTAATGTGCCATTAGAAGTTCAAAGGCCGTTTTTAAATATACTTCAGACTGAGAAAATCATAGGGCTTACACTAACTAAAACAAATATGTTAGTGCCTACAAAATCTATTACAGCGATTGTAGGCATATCAAATCAAAAGGAAAAAAGACAAAAATCATGTGGCACATGTAACTTGGTCAAAACATGTAGCTATCGAAAAAGAGGTGACAGTTGTGGGTTGTAATATTTTAGGAAATACACATTTATATTTTGATGGTGCTATGGGAACAGTTCTCCAAAATCGTGGTTTAAAACTTGGAGAAGTACCAGAAATGTTTAATATAACATATGCAGAGGTTATAGAAGAAATTCATAGAGCATATTTACTTGCAGGTAGTAATTTTATTAGTACAAATACATTTGGTGCTAACCGCTATAAATTAGAACATACAGATTATACTGTAGAAGAAATGATTAAAAAGGCAGTGGATATTGCAAAGAAGGCAAAAGAAGATTTCCCTAACACATATATTGCATTAGACATTGGCTCAACTGGAAAAATGTTAGAACCAGTAGGGGATGTAACTTTTAATGAACTTTATGATGTATTTAAGGAGCAAGTTATAGCCGGAGAAAAAGCTGGATGTGATGTGATTTTATTTGAAACATTTACAGATATTTATGAGCTTAAAGCAGGTGTGCTAGCAGCTAAGGAAAATACAAATCTTCCTATCTTTGCCACAATGAGCTTCGAAGAAAATGGTAGAACATTTTTCGGAACAAGTATTGAATCTATGATTCTAACACTTGAAGGACTTGGTGTAGATGCATTAGGTGTAAACTGCTCACTTGGGCCAAAACAACTGAAGCCTATAGTAGAAAAAATAGTACAAACAGCGCATATTCCAGTAATGGTACAACCTAATGCAGGGCTTCCAGTTATGGAAGAAGGAAAGATGCATTATGATATTACATCAGATGAATTTGCTGAATTTGGATTAGAATTTGCCAAAATGGGTGTATTAATATTAGGTGGTTGCTGTGGTACAAGTCCTGAGTATATTAAAAAAATGGTTGAAAAGGTTAAGACATCTACCTACATAAAACCTAATGTGCCTAAGAGAACGGGAATTTGTAGTGCTTCACAAGCTGTTTATTTTGATGACACTGTAGTAATTGGTGAGAGGCTTAATCCAACTGGAAAGAAAATGCTTCAAGCAGCGCTTAGAAGAGAAGATATGGATTATGTACTTCGTGAAGCAATTAAGCAACAAGAACAAGGGGCACATGTATTAGATGTTAATATGGGACTTCCGGATATTGATGAAGTAGCAATGCTTAAAAGAGCAGTGATGGAAGTACAAGGAGTTATTAACTTACCGCTTCAAATAGACTCTTCTAATGTAGAAGCTTTAGAAACAGCTTGTCGTATTTATAATGGTAAGCCACTTATTAACTCTGTAAATGGTAAGCAGTCAAGCTTAAAAGCTATTTTACCAATCGCTAAAAAATATGGCGCATGTATACTTGGTTTAACTTTAGATGAAAGAGGTATCCCAGAAACAGCTGAAGAAAGATTAGAAGTTGCTAAAAAGATTGTAGAAGCAGCATTAGCACTAGGTATTCCAAAAGAAAATATATTTATTGACTGTCTTGTAGTAACTGCTTCAGCACAACAAGAATTAGTAAAAGAGACACTTAAAGCTGTAAGACTTGTAAAAGAACAATTAGGTGTGAAAACTGTATTAGGTGTAAGTAATGTTTCATTCGGTCTTCCTAACCGTCCAATTATTAATAAAACCATGTTAACAGCAGCCTTAATGCAAGGGCTAGATGCACCAATTATGAATCCTGGAGATACAGGAATGATGGAAGCTATCGCAGCCTTTAGAGTATTAATGGGCAAAGATATGAACTCTAAGGATTATATTGAAAAGTACTCGAATGTGGAAACTACTGAGACAAAAACAAATCAAAGTGGGCACATGTCTATAGAAGAAGCTATTCGTAAAGGTTTAAAAGAAGAAGCCAGAGAAGAAGTAAATACACTGCTTATCTCTAAATCACCTTTAGATATTATAGAAGGACATATTGTGCCGGCTCTTGATGAAGTTGGGAAACTCTATGAAGCACAAAAAATCTTTTTACCACAACTTATTAAATCAGCAGAAGCAGCAAAAGTAGCTTTTGAACGATTACAAAAAGAGATGGTAACAGATGTAAATAGTAATGAAAATGCATCTAAAACAAAAGTAATCCTAGCAACAGTATATGGTGACATTCATGATATTGGTAAGAATATTGTTAAAGTCATCATGGAAAACTATAACTTTGAAGTAATCGATTTAGGAAAAGATGTACCAACTGAAAAAGTTCTAGAAGCAATAGAAAAATGGGATATAAAAATAATAGGTTTAAGTGCACTAATGACTACAACAGTAGCAAGTATGAAAGATACAATTAAGGCTGTAAAAGAAAAATATGATGATGTAAGAGTTATTGTAGGTGGGGCCGTACTTACAGAAGAATTAGCCCAATATGTAGAGGCTGATTTTTATGCTAAAGATGCCATGGAAACAGTTAGAATAGCAACAGATTTAGTAGAAAATGCGAAATAAGTATAGGTTGTATTTGATTTTAAAGTAGAAGTGGTATAAATTAGTACTATGGCAAATAAACGAAATAAAAGAAAAAATTGCGCAAAAAAATAAAGAGGAGCAACACAAATGAAGAAGATAAAAGTAATGAGTGTGTTTGGTACTAGACCAGAAGCAGTAAAAATGGCACCACTTGTTAAAGAACTGGAAAAAAATGTCGATATAGAAAATGTAGTGTGTGTAACAGCACAACATCGTGAGATGTTAGATCAAGTTTTAGAGTTATTTGACATCAAACCAGACTATGATTTAGATATCATGAAACAAAGACAAACACTCACAGGTGTAACAACAAAAGTATTAGAAGGTTTAGATGAAGTATTAGAAGAATCTAAACCAGATATTGTACTTGTTCATGGAGATACAACAACCTCTTTTGCTGCAGCACTTGCAGCCTTCTACAAACAAATTAAAGTAGGACATGTAGAAGCAGGGCTTAGAACATATAATAAATATGAACCATTTCCAGAAGAGATGAATAGAAAACTAACAGGTTCACTTGCAGACCTTCACTTCTCACCAACTGCTCTTGCAAAAGAAAACTTATTAAAAGAAGCAGTAGATGAAAACAGCATTTTTGTAACAGGTAATACTGTAATTGATGCATTGGCAACAACTGTAGAAGAAGAGTATACGTTCACAGTTGACGAGCTTAATGACATTGATTATGCAAATAAACGCGTAATTACAATGACTGCACACAGAAGAGAAAACTGGGGCGAACCACTTCAAAATATTTGTGAAGCAGTACGTCAAATTGTACTTGAAAATGAAGATGTAGAGTTAGTTTATGCTGTTCATAAAAATCCTATTGTAAGAGATGTCGTATATGATATCCTTGGAAATATGGAAAGAGTTCATTTAGTAGAACCACTCGACCTCAAAGATATGCATAACCTTATGAAACGTTCATATCTTGTACTTACAGATTCAGGCGGATTACAAGAAGAAGTACCATCACTTGGCAAACCAGTTCTTGTACTTCGTAATGTAACGGAAAGACCAGAAGGTATAGCTGCAGGTACATTAAAACTTGCAGGTATTGAAAAAGAAACTATTTATAATTTAACAAAAGAACTTTTAACAAATGATGAAATGTATCATCAAATGGCAATTGCTAAAAACCCATTTGGTGACGGACATGCATCTAAGCGTATTGTAGACGCTATTTGCCATAATTTTGGTAAAGGCGTATCAAGACCTAAAGATTATATTGTATAGATTGTATAAAATAGTAAAGTTGAGGAAAGATAAGGCTACAAATAATTATATGTGTAGCCTTATCTTTATATATTTTATAAAAAATGTGTATAATTGAAGTTGATGTGTATAACAAAAATGCACAAAAAGTACTAAATTAAATTTTAAATGTAAAAAAATGATTAATTGTGGTAAAATGGTTAGTGCTTGAAATTTTGCATAAAGTGCTATAAAGTAAAAGTGCAAGATATTTATTTAACAATTAAATGACACGAAGGGGTGTAAATTGTGAAAATGGGAGCATGGGCTAGATACATAAGTTTAATTTCTCAACTAGGTTTCACGATGATTACACCTATTTTAATTTGTACAGTAATTGGGGCATTGTTAGACAAGAAGTTAAATACAGCTCCACTGTTTATAATTATTTTTATACTTTTAGGAGTAGCTGGGGCCTTTAGAAATTTATTCTTTCATGTAGGAAAAGAAATTAAAAGACAAAATAAAAAAGAGGATAAACATGAATAAAGTAGCTTTTGAGAAAAATTTTATACCTATAGCAATGATAGCATTTTCAGTACTTGTATATATTATTGGTATATTTATAGTCTCAGATAAGATGAGCTGGACATTAGGGCTTGCCTTCGGATTAATATTTTCTTTGCTAAAATTGAAGCTTATGGAGAAAACTATTAGTAAGGCAATTTCATTACCACCAGCAAAGGCTAAAAATTATATGAATATGCAGTACATGTTAAGATATGGTTTAACAGCTATAGTACTTATTGTAGCAGCATTAGAATCAAGCATAAGTTTACTAGGTGTATTTTTTGGTCTTTTATCAATGAAAATTGGGGCCTATGCCACAATTTGGATGAAAAAGACTCAAAAATAATATATAAAAATTTAAATAGGCAATAACACGCCGTTTGGCATGTTTGCAATATATATTTTGATGGAAAGGAGTGTAAGCAGATGGGAGAAAACTTAGATTTTGGTTCACAAACCCTAATACCACTTTTTGAAGTTAATGGACAGACTCTAGGAATTACACAAACACATGTAAACACTTGGGTGATCATGGCTGCACTTACAGTTTTCGCACTTATTGTTAGAGCGAAGATTAAGAATTTCAAAGAAGTTCCAGATACAAAATTACAAAACTTGGTAGAAACTCTTGTAGATTCACTTAACAACTTTACAGCGAGTACAATGGGAAAACAAAATAAAGGTTTCGCAGCCTTTTACGGACCATTATTTATCTTTATCATAATTTGTAACTTATCTGGCTTAGTAGGGCTTAGACCACCAACAGCTGACTTCGCAACAACATTGGCATTCGCCTTAACAACTTTCTTCATGATTCATGGATTTGGTGTTAAAGCTAAAGGACCTGGATACTTCAAGTTCTTAGTAGAGCCTTTCCCATTCTTATTACCAATCAATATCATCGGTGAGATTGCAACACCAATTTCACTTAGTTTCCGTTTATTTGGTAATATTTTAGGTGGAACAATTATTATGGGCTTAGTATATGCTATGTTTCCTTGGTTCCTCACACTCATAGGTGTTCCAGCAGCATTACACATGTACTTTGATATCTTTGCTGGTTCATTACAAGCATTTATCTTTGTAATGCTTAGTATGACATTTGTGTCAGGCGCTATGGAGTAGAAAGGAAGTGAGGTAAGAAAATGTCATATTTTGACCTATTTTTCGGATGGATGTTCAATGTAGATCCTAAAGCACTCGTATTAGCACTTTCTGCAATTGGTGCAGGGTTTGCTATGATTGCAGGTATTGGACCTGGTATTGGACAAGGCTATGCAGCCGGTAAAGCAGCAGAAGCTGCTGGTGCAAATCCAGAAGGAAGTAAATCAGCAACAATCGTTATGTTATTAGGAGCAGCAGTAGCTGAAACATCGGGGATTTTTTCTCTTGTTATCGCTATCATCATGCTCTTCGCTAATCCACTTGTAAGCAAAGAAGGAGTTGGAATCGTTCTTGCAGCAAGTGCGCTTGGTGCAGGTCTTGCAATGATTGCAGGTATTGGGCCTGGTATTGGACAAGGTTATGCAGCAGGTAAAGCAGCAGAGGTTACAGGTAAAAATCCAAATGTTCAAGGGACAGCTATCCGTACTATGTTAATCGGGCAAGCAGTAACTCAAACATCAGGGATTTTTGCTTTAGTAATTGGTTTATTGTTATTATTTGCTAATCCATTTATTGCTAGAGAAGGTGTAAGCATCGTTCTTGGAGCATGTGGTGTAGGTGCAGGTATCGCGATGATCGCAGGTATCGGACCTGGTATCGGACAAGGATATGCAGCAGGTAAAGCAACTGAAGCAGCAGGTAAAAGACCAAAATTACAAGGTGCTATTTTACGTACAATGTTACTTGGTCAAGCTGTTGCACAAACAACAGGTATTTATGCACTTATCATTTCATTACTTTTAATGTTCGTGCAAGTATTCTAAGAAATTATTAATGAGTAAATTAAACTCAAGGAGGAATTTATAATGGATAACAATCAAATTGATGGAAGAGCTCTTATTTTAGCATGTTCTGCAATTGGTGCAGGTCTTGCAATGATCGCAGGTATCGGACCTGGTATTGGACAAGGATATGCAGCTGGTAAAGGTGCTGAAGCTGTAGGTCGTCAACCAGAAGCACAAGGTACAATCATGAGTACAATGCTTTTAGGGGCAGCTGTAGCTGAAACAACAGGTATCTATGGTCTTATCGTAGCTATCATTCTTTTATTCGCTAACCCACTTATTACAAAATACATGTCATTAATCGGTTAATTAATATAAGAATTAGTTTTGACATCGACATAGAAAGGAGGGACTTTCCCTTTGAATACATCATTCATTACTGTATTAGCAGCTGAACCAGGAAGAATTATCGGATTTGATATGCAGTTACTCTGGGACTTAGGATTACAATGGATTTCTACATTAATCATTATTGTGATTTTATCAAAACTCTTATTTAAACCTATGACAGAGTTCCTGGAAAAAAGAAAGAATGGCATCGCAAAAGATATTGATGAAGCTAGAACTTCAAAAGCAGATGCTGTTGAATTAAAAGGTCAATATGACAAAAAATTAGCAGAAATTCAAGTAGAATCAGATGCAATTCTTAAAGAAGCAAGAGCTAAAGCACTTGCTAGAGAAGAACAAATCATTGCTGAAGGTAGAGCGGAAGCAGAAGCTATTAAACAAAAAGCTTTAAATGATATGAAACTTGAACAAGAACGTGTTAAAGATGAAATGAAACAACAAATGATTGAGGTATCTACTCTCATGGCTAGTAAATTTGTTGCAGTTTCACTTGATGAACAAAAACATAATGAAATCATTGATGAAATTATTAAGGAGATGGGGGATGTACAGTGGCTCAATTAGTTGTAAAACGATATGCTACCGCCCTATTTGAAATATCTAAGGAAGCAAATGCTTTAGCTCAGTATGAAGCTGAAGTTAAAACAATTGTAGAAGCTATGAAACAAACACCTGACTTTATCACTCTTTTAGGAGATGCTAAAGTTAGCAAGAAAGAGAAAATTTCCTTAATTGAAAACATTTTTGGGGATAAAGTATCTGATGCAATCGTAGGACTTATGGTGCTTATGGTTCGCAAATCAAGAGAAACTTCTATTTTAGAGGTTCTTGAAGGATTTTTAGATATGGTTAAGAAGGAAGCTGGAATTGTTAAAGCAACAGTTACATCTGCCATTGCACTTAACCAAACACAACTCGAACAAATTCAAAGTAAGATTGAAGCTAGTACAAATAGCAAAGTTGAGCTAGAAACAATAATCGACGAAAGTATTATAGCAGGACTAATCATTAAAGTAGCTGACAAAGTTGTAGACGCTAGTATTAAAGGCAAAATGCAGACTTTAAAGAAACAGTTATCTGATATTAGACTTGCATAGAAAGGGGTGTATTCAGTTAATGAATCTGAGACCAGAAGAAATTAGTAGTATTATTAAAGACCAGATTAAAAACTATAAATCACACCTTGAAGCAGAACAAGTAGGTACTGTAATCGCTGTTGGTGACGGTATCGCGCGTGTACATGGACTTGAAAAAGCTATGTCAGGTGAGCTTCTTGAATTCCCAGGTGAAATTTATGGTATGGTTATGAACTTAGAAGAAGACAACATTGGTGCCGTTATTTTAGGTTCAGATCAAAACATCAAAGAAGGTGACTCTGTTAAATCAACAGGACGTGTAGTAGAGGTACCAGTAGGTGACGCTCTTTCAGGACGTGTTGTTAATGCATTAGGTCAACCTATTGATGGGAAAGGTCCAATCAGCACAGACAAATATAGACCAGTAGAACGTGTTGCATCAGGGGTTATTGACAGAAAATCTGTAGATACACCACTTCAAACAGGGTTAAAAGCTATTGATGCCATGGTACCAATCGGACGTGGTCAACGTGAGCTTATCATCGGGGATAGACAAACAGGTAAAACTGCAATCGCTATCGATACAATCATTAACCAAAAAGGTAAAGATTGTTTATGTATTTATGTTGCAATTGGTCAAAAAGCCTCAACAATTGCACAACTTGTAAACAGCTTAGAAAAAGCTGATGCTATGAGCTATACAACAATCGTTGTTGCTACAGCTTCAGAAGCAGCTCCACTTCAATACCTTGCACCATATGCAGGTGTTACAATGGGTGAAGAATGGATGGAACAAGGTAAAGACGTTCTTATCGTATATGATGACTTATCAAAACATGCGGTAGCTTACCGTACAATGTCATTACTTCTTCACAGACCACCAGGTCGTGAAGCTTACCCAGGAGACGTATTCTACTTACACTCACGTCTTCTTGAGAGAGCAGCTAGACTTTCTGATGAACTTGGTGGAGGTTCAATTACAGCTCTTCCAATCATCGAAACACAAGCAGGGGATATCTCAGCTTATATCCCAACAAACGTAATTTCTATTACAGATGGACAAATCTTCCTTGAGACAGAACTCTTCAACGCTGGTGTTCGTCCTGCGGTTAACCCAGGTCTTTCAGTATCACGTGTTGGTGGGGCAGCTCAAATCAAGGCAATGAAACAAGTAGCAGGTCCTATTCGTACAGAACTTGCACAATATAGATCACTTGCTGCATTCGCACAATTTGGTTCAGATCTTGATCCAGCTACTAAAAATGCACTTACACAAGGTGAACGTATCACAGAGATTCTTAAACAACCTCAATACTCACCACTTTCAGTAGCACACCAAGTTGTTATTCTTTATGCAGCAACAAGAAGATTCCTTATGGATGTACCTCTTTCAGAAGTGGCTAGATTCCAAAGTGAACTCTTTGAATATGTTGAAACAAAACATGCAGATATCTTTGATGAAATTGTACAACCAGCAGGTCTTACAAAAGAGCTTGATGTTAAATTAAATGATATCATTACACAATTCAAACAAGGCTTTAGAGCTTAATTTAAAGGGGTGGAGTAGATGGCGTCTTTACAAGATATTAAAGGGCGAATCCGAAGTATTGATAGCACAAAGAAAATCACTAGTGCTATGAATCTTGTTGCTACTTCTAAGCTTAATAAAAGCAAAGAGGCAGCTCTTAGAACAAGACCCTTTTTCAATAAGATACTCTCTACTATGCAGTCTATTGCCCAAAATGCAAAAGGACAAGGCTCTCCTTTCCTAAAACCAAATGGTTCTGATGTTAAAGCATTTATTACTTTAGCATCAGACAAAGGTCTTTGTGGTGGTTATAATGCTAACATTTGTAAACTTACAATGAGCCACATCGAAGATGCAGCCAAATCACACTTAGTGGTTGTTGGTAAAAAAGGTATAGACCAATTCAAAAGTAGAGGTTACGAAGTAGCTAAAGAAGTAGTTGATATCTCTGAAGAACCAACTTACAGAGATGCAAAAGAAATTGCAGACTACATTACAGATAAATTCTTAAAAGGTGAAATTGGAGAAGTTTATTTATCATATACAAACTTTAAATCAACTATTCAACAAGAACCAGAGATGGTTCGCCTTTTACCATTAGATATAAATAATATTGAAACAAAAACTGAAAGTGAATCAAGTCAGCCAAGCGATCTTTTAATTTATGAACCATCACCAGAAGCTGTACTTGGATATGTAATTCCAAGATATGTAGCGGATGTTATTTATGGGGCACTTTGTGAAGCTAGTGCTAGTGAAAACGGGGCAAGAATGACAGCCATGGATTCAGCGACAGAAAATGCACAAGAAATCATGGATAAATTAAGCATTCAATACAACCGTGCTAGACAAGCAGCAATTACACAAGAATTAACAGAAATCGTAGCGGGGGCAGGAGCACTCAAATAAGTAATAAAGGAGTGAACAAATAAATGGCACAAAATGTAGGACATATTGTTCAAATCATCGGTCCTGTACTTGACATTAAGTTTAGTGCAGAAAATATGCCAGCTATTTACAACGCTATTGAAATCAAAGAGCAAGATGGTAAAGTGCTTGTAGTAGAAGTTGCACAACATCTTGGAGACGATATCGTACGTTGTATTGCCATGTCAGCTACAGAAGGTTTAGTTCGTGGCATGGAAGCTGTAGATACTGGAGCACCAATTTCAGTTCCAGTAGGTAATGAAACACTTGGACGTATCTTCAACGTTACAGGTAAAGCTGTAGATGGAAAACCAGCTCCAGAAGGTGAAAAATGGCCAATCCATAGAAAAGCACCTTCATTTGAAGAGCAAGCAACATCTGCAGAAATCTTAGAAACAGGTATTAAAGTAGTTGACCTTATCTGTCCATATCTTAAAGGTGGCAAAATCGGTCTTTTCGGTGGTGCAGGTGTAGGTAAAACTGTACTTATTCAAGAATTAATTCGTAACATCGCTACAGAGCACGGTGGTTTCTCTGTATTCGCAGGTGTAGGTGAACGTACTCGTGAGGGTAATGACCTTTACCACGAAATGACAGATTCAGGCGTTATCGCTAAAACTACAATGGTGTTCGGTCAAATGAATGAGCCACCTGGTGCACGTATGCGTGTTGCTTTAACAGGTCTTACAATGGCGGAATACTTCCGTGATCAATCAGGTCAAGACGTTCTTCTATTCGTAGATAACATCTTCCGTTTCACACAAGCAGGTTCTGAGGTATCAGCCCTTCTTGGACGTACACCTTCTGCTGTAGGTTACCAACCAACACTTGCAACAGAAATGGGTACACTTCAAGAACGTATCACATCAACTAAAAAAGGTTCTATTACATCTGTTCAAGCTGTATACGTTCCTGCCGATGACTTAACTGACCCAGCTCCAGCTACTACTTTCGCTCACCTTGATGCGAAAACAGTACTTTCACGTGCTATCGTAGAACAAGGTATCTACCCAGCTGTAGATCCACTTGAATCTTCATCACGTGTACTTGATCCACAAATTGTTGGGGAAGAACATTATCAAGTAGCTCGTGACGTTCAAGCTATCTTACAACGTTACAAAGAGCTTCAAGATATCATTGCAATCTTAGGTATGGATGAACTTAGTGAAGAAGATAAAGCTACAGTTAACCGTGCACGTAAGATTCAAAAATTCCTTTCTCAACCATTCTTCGTTGGGGAAGTATTCACAGGTACTCCAGGTAGATATGTACCAGTTAAAGAAACAGTTCGTAGTTTCAAAGAAATCCTTGAAGGTAAACATGATAACCTTCCAGAAAATGCTTTCTACATGGTTGGTACAATTGAAGATGCCATTGAAAAAGCTAAAACTCTATAATTAGGAGGAACAAGCTATGGCAAACAAAATGAGACTTCAAATTATCACACCTATGCGTTCAATTTTAGATGAAGAAGTTGAATCAGTAATCCTTAACACAACTGAAGGAGAAATGGGTGTATTATATGACCACGAACCAGTTGTAGCCCTTCTCGGATACAACAAACTTGTTTATACACAAGATGGTGTTAAAAAAGAAGCAACAACATTAGGTGGTTTTGCAGAAGTAACTATAGATAAAGTTGTTATTTTAACAGATGCATCAGAACTTGCTGATGAAATTGATGTTGAAAGAGCAAGAAAAGCTAAAGAGCGTGCAGAAAGACGTCTTCAGCAGCAAGATGCTAATATAGATAGAGCTCGTGCAGAAATTGCACTTAAAAAAGCTATCGCACGTATTAACTTAAGCAACATGAAATAATGAAAAACTGTTACAAGGTGTACATCAGTACACCGAGTGACAGTTTTTTAATATACAGTACAAATATTACGAATTTTTAATTGGGTGCTATTTACCATATATATACATTAATGTTATAGTAGATAGGTACTAGATTAAGGATATTAGTAATAGAATGGGGTAAAATAATGAAATTACAATTAATGAAAAGAACAAAAGACGAGTTAAAAGAATTCGTGAAACTTTATGGTTTAAAAGGTGTATCCAAATTAAATAAAGATGCATTATGTGATGAATTAATGCCTGTGATTTTAAAAGAAGCTAAAAGTTGGTTTGCTTTATTTGATGAGGCACAATTAGTTTCTGTACAAAAGTTATTAAAGGAAGAACAAGTTAAGGATTGTACAAATCTAAAAAGTGTTTATGGATTTTTAGAGAATATTGGACATGTTGAGATCTCTAAAGACAATGTGGTAACTATGTCTGAAGAGCTCAAAGAAAAATATAAAAGATACTTTGAACAAAAAGAAGCTAATACGCTTGAACCAAAGTATTTACAATATGCTAAATTCCGCAAATACACATTAGCAGCACTTCATTTATATGGAATGGTTGAAATTGATGTGTTTAAAGATTTATATGAAAAATATGAAGGTGAAGTACTTGATTTACAAGTATACTTTGATTGGTTCAATTTAGATGCAAAATTATCAAGACCATATGATTATGTAGATGGATATCTTGTAGCAGAATGCTTATATCTTTTCGAAATGCAAGGCTTCAATGAACTTATTCAAAATACACAAGGAAAATCATACTATATACCAGCTAAAGAAGAATTCTTACGTTATAGTGATGAGAGCTATTATGAACATACGCTTCATATTGAAAGACTTAAAACGCACATCAAAACAACTTATAAGTTAGATGAGGCGAAAGCAGAAGAAGCTGTTTTTGATCTTTCATTAGGACAACAAATCACAACTAAATCAGGAGACCAAACATTACAACATACATTAGCACATTGGAATGTAATGGGCATCTCACCAAAGAGTATGGAAGAAGTAAATAAGTTAGTTGGATTAGTTGTAAAGGTAATGAATACAACACGTATGTGGATTAATAAGGGATTTACACCGGATGAAGTAAATGGTGTAAAAAGTGAACCAGTTAGTAAAGTTAAATTTGGTAGAAATGAAGTTTGCCCATGTGGGAGTGGGAAAAAATACAAAAAATGTTGTGGAAGATAACAGGGTCGGGTTGCACGAAGGTGCGCCTGACTTTTTTGTTTTACTGAGGGGTAGAGGGCGTGGGGATAAGTAGGAGGATATAATTTTCCTTAACCCTCACTTCGTTCGAAGGTTAGATAAAATTATATCCTCCTACTTAT
>CALGWE010000243.1:0-4595 GCA_937935915.1 uncultured Clostridia bacterium | reverse complement strand
ACTATCAATCACTTCATAACTTATATATATATCGCCATCAATTACCTTAACTGGCTCTTTTAAATCTATTCTTTGATCTTTATAAACTAAATTATAATCATTTCCTTGAAATTCATCAAAATATGTCAGTGGTTCTACCATATCTCCTACTGGCATAAATTTAGTTACTGCTAATGCGACTAAAGCTACTACAATTAATCCCATTACGACTTTCTTAAACATTTTTTCCCTCCTAACACATTTAGTATATCATACTACACTTAATATATATATAATACGAGTTTCACAAATTTACCCAAATAATCTACAAAAAATTTAAAAGCCATCTACGTCTATAATCGTAGATGGCTTTTATTAACACATGAGTATTTACTCATTTTTATTTTTCAATTACGATGTTTTGATCTCTGTTTGGTCCTACACCAACCATAGTAATCTTACATCCAACAAGTTCTTCAATTCTTGTAATATAATTTTTAACTGTTTGAGGTAATTCTTCATAAGTACGAATATGAGAAATTTCTCCCCAACCATCCATTTCTTCATATACAGGTGTACATTTTTCTAAATCTTCAAGGCTTGCTGGGAAATGTTTAATGATTTCACCGTTAAATTCATAACCTACACAGATTTTTACTTTTTCTAAGTCTTTTAATACGTCGATTTTGTTAAGTGCAATTTGAGTTAAACCACTTGTTCTAACTGCAAACTCACCGATTACTGCATCAAACCATCCACAACGTCTTGGACGACCTGTTACTGTACCAAATTCATGTCCTTCTTCTCTGATACGGTCACCTGTTGCATCAAAAAGTTCTGTTGGGAATGGTCCTTTACCTACACGAGTAATATACCCTTTCATAACACCGATACATTCATCAATCATAGTTGGTCCAACACCAGCTCCGATACATGCTCCACCTGTAATAGGATGTGAAGATGTAACATATGGATATGTTCCAAGATCTAAGTCAAGAAGTGTTCCTTGAGCGCCTTCAAAAAGTACTTCTTTTCCTTCTTTAATTGCTTCATAAACTTCTACAGTTGTATCAATTACATGAGATTTTAAACGTTCTGCATAACCTTTGTATGTTGCAATAATTTCTTCTGCATCGAATTGTACATCTTGATCATACACAAATTTAAGCATTGCATTTTTAATTTTAACGTTCTCTCTAACTTTTTCAGCAAAAACTTCTTCGTGGTATAAATCACACACACGAAGACCTGAACGCTCTGCTTTATCCATGTAACATGGTCCAATACCTTTCATAGTTGTACCAATATCTTTACCATCTTTAGCTTTAAGAGCTTCTTTTGCTCTATCAAGTGCTTTATGATATGGCATTACAAGGTGCGCTCTTGAACTAATTTTAAGTGTACTTACATCGATTCCTTTTGCTACTAATCCATCTATTTCACCTAAAATACCTTCAGGATCAATTACTACACCATTACCTACTAAACAAGTTTTTCCTGGATATAATATCCCAGATGGTATAAGTTGGAACTTATATACTTCATTGTCTACAGCTACTGTATGTCCTGCATTATTTCCACCTTGGCATCTTACAACTACATCTGCCTTTTCTGATAAAATATCAATAATTTTAGCCTTTCCTTCGTCTCCCCATTGAGCCCCTATTACTACTTTAGTTGGCATGGTTACACATCCTTTCGATATTTCAAATTCACGTTTATCAATTTAACAAATTTATCATATCAGAGTTTTCTGCATAAATCAATATCCTATCGAATATTTAACTATTTTAGGGAAAAAATGTTCGCTAACAAATCAATTTCTTCCTTTTACATACCGGTTTTTTATTTCATTATTGACAAGCTTTAACTATATTGCTATCTTTATTTTATCCTCATAGCACTTGACTTATAACATGACAAATTATTCATATATAAAGGTAATAAAATCAACATTTTTTACAAAAAATATTAAAATAAATTATTTGTATACAAAAATAGATTTTTGCACAAAATTCATTTGCACTAATGAGGGATTTGCCTATAAAAATAAGGAGGCTTACAATGGATAAAAAAATATATGTTTTTGGGCACAAAAATCCTGATACAGACTCTATCTGTGCCGCTATTTCTTACACTTACTTAAAGCGTGCATTAGGGACAGAAAATATAGAAGCTGCTAGACTTGGAAAAATTAATAAAGAAACACAATATGCTTTAGATTACTTTGATGTAGAAGCGCCTATTCTTTTAAAAGATATCAAACCACAAGTTAGTGATATGAACTTCTACAGCGTACCACCAGTTTATGTAGTTGATTCTGTAAAAAAAGCTTGGGATGTAATGACAGAACATAGCCGCCAAATGATTCCTGTCTTATACCACGACAACAAGCTTGCAGGTATTATTTCAATTTCTGACATCTCTAAAACTTACATTGGTCTTACAGATGGTTCAGTTCTTAAAAATCATAAAACACCATTTATTAACGTACCAGGTGTTTTAGAAGGAAAAGTTATTAGTGGAAGCTATCCTCATGCTTATGTATTAGGAGATGTATATACAACTGCATCATTCTCACCTGATACAAGACTTGATAACTCAGATATTATTATTACAGGTTCTCATAAAGAACTTATTCAAACTGCACTTCGTTCAGGTGCTGGTTGTGTTATTATCACAGACCAAAATATGGACCGTATCGAAATAGATATTCCTAGTGATGTAGAATGTGCTGTTGTTTGTACAGGTTATACATTCTTCAAAACAATCAAAATGATTTCTCAAAGTATTTCTGTTAAAAATATCTTAGTAAAAGATAATATTACTTACTTTGAAACAGACGACTACTTAGATGAAGTAAAACAAGCAATGCTTAATACTCCATACAGACATTTCCCTATCTTAGATGAAAAAAGTCATGTAAAAGGACTTATTTCTAAACGTCACTTACTTGATGTACAAAAGAAAAAAGTTATTTTAGTAGACCATAACGAACGTGGTCAAAGTGCTGATGGTATCGAACAAGCTGAAATCCTTGAAATCATTGATCACCACCGTGTAGCAAACTTAGATACAGGTAACCCTGTATTCTTACGTGCTGAACCAGTTGGGTGTACAAATACTATTATTGGTAAAATGTTTGAAGAACACAACATTATGCCACCTAAAGCAATTGCAGGTTTAATGCTTAGTGCGATTCTTTCAGATACACTTATTTTCAAATCACCTACATGTACAAAAGATGATATTCGCATTGCAACAAAACTTGCTGAAATTGCTGAAGTTGACCTTCAACAATATGGTGCAGAACTTCTTGCAGCTGGAACATCTCTTGAAGGTATGTCACCTAGCGACTTACTTAATATTGATAGAAAAGCTTTCGCTATTGGTAAATACAATGTAAGTGTTGCTCAAATCAATACAGGTGACTTCCAAAGCTTATATAAAATCAAAGAAGATATCTTAGCAGAGATGAATCGTCTTGAACAAGAAGAACAACTTAGCCTCTGCGTCCTTATGGTTACTGATATCGTAGTAGGCGGTTCTGAACTTATTGTAACTGGTTCTGAAAAACAAATTGCTGAACAACTCTTTGGTCTTGAACCTGGTGAAGATAGCGTCTTCTTAAAAGATGTATTCTCACGAAAAAAACAAATCGTACCAAAATTAATGACTCTTTCATAAGAAGTCTTATAATAAAAAAAACTGGGATGTACTTCCCAGTTTTTTTATAAATATTTAGCTAACACATCCACTGCATGTGTCTGAATCATTAATTTACCATGTTCTTTTAAGAACTGTTCGTTTAAATCACTCGATGGAAATTTACTTCCAAACTCATCTAATACCCCTACTAATGCATCACTATTAATATTAGCTTTTTTATTTTTCTCTAAGATTAAGTAGTATTTTTGATTAAATTTATATAATGAATTATCACCAACAAACATTGGTTGTATACGATGTGCTGCCATACAAACATTATCAAAATCATTAAATAAATAAGTAATAGATGTTACCTTACTTTTAGTATTTTCTTTAACTTGCTCTGTCGCTTCACTGCCCATAAGTGCTAAATCTGTTAATCGATCTTCTTCTGGGTTCTTAAACGTACGATGAGTTGGTCTCTCCCCTATAGCTTCTAATTTTTGTTCTATTTGAGAAGGATCTTCTACTTTTGTTACCACAATCATAATACTATCTGCTGATAATGGTACTGCTTCTATCATGAGTGGCACATTGTCTGTCTCGAATCCAAAATCTTCATATGCTCTAGCCATCATATCTTTAAAAAGTGCTTGAGCTTTTTTAGAACCATAAGCAAGTTCACTGATTTTCAAATCTCTATCTGTAAGGTCTGAGTGATTTAAAGTAACTTGGATTTGTGTCTCACTAAGCTTTTCAATTTTCATTCAAATCACATCCTTTCTTATTTAGTCATTCTATCTATTATTAGTATAAGTATAATGTAAATATAGCATACCTGTAAAGAGCATAATATTAACATTTATTTGTATGTTTACCTTCACATTATAGTGATTTATTACCTTATTATATGTCATTAATCCCATCTTATAATACTTATCCAATTTATTTTTCAAATTAATTAACTT
>CALGWE010000242.1:0-1054 GCA_937935915.1 uncultured Clostridia bacterium | reverse complement strand
GGTAGTAGTATCTGAACAGTTTAAAAAATATATATAATTATAGGTATAAACTAAAAAGGCGATATGCAAGCATATCGCCTTTTTGGTATTTTTATTTATTCTTAGCTTAAAAGATGTTCCATATTATAAAGTCCAGGTCCTTTAGGTGCTAAAAACATTGCAGCTTTAATAGCACCCACAGCAAAAACATCTTTAGAAGTTGCTTGATGTTTAAGTGTAATAAATTCATCATTTCCTGCAAAAAGAATTTCATGTTCTCCAACAATTGTACCACCACGTACAGCACGAATACCAATTTCTTTTTTAGGACGTTTTTCACGTGTTGTGCTGCGATCATAACGATAAGTATAAGGCTCAGATAAGGTATCATTAATTGCATCAGCGATGGCAAGTGCTGTACCACTTGGCGCATCAATTTTTTGATTGTGATGTTTTTCAATGATTTCAATATCAAAAGCACTATCACTTAAAACTTCAGTAGCTCTTTTGGCAAGAGCAATGAGTAAGTTAACGCCTAAAGACATATTTGCAGAGAAGAATACAGGGACTTTTGTACTTGCTTCATGAAGCTTTTCAATATTCTCTGGAGAAATACCTGTTGTACAAATTACAACAGGTGTTTGTGTAGCAACTGCATACTCTAAAAGAGCAGGAATTGCTGTAGCAGTAGAGAAGACAATAATGACATCTACAGGGATATTACATTCACTAAGTGAAGCAAAAACAGGGAAAGCATTTGGAATGCCTAAGTAAGGGTCTACGCCTGCTACAAGTTCAATACCTTCATATTCTGAGATAAGGTGCGCAATTTTTTGACCGATTTTACCATTGCAACCATGCATTAATGCTTTTATCATAAGATTCATCCTTTCCAACTGTAATGAATTATTTTGTACTAAATAAGTTTTGCATTAATAAGTGCTTGTCTTAAGACTTCTTCATTTTGAGGTTCAATATTAGTAAGTGGAAGTCTACAAGGACCAGCTTCTAAGCCCATTAAATTAAGCGCTGCTTTAACTGGAATAGGATTCACTTCACTAAAGAGTGCATTAAT
>CALGWE010000241.1:0-2134 GCA_937935915.1 uncultured Clostridia bacterium | reverse complement strand
TGATTATGATAAGGATCAATCTTTTTAGTACGTGATTTAGACTGTTCTTGAAGTGGGGTGTATGAAAAAATCTCTGTAAATTGCTTTCTATGATAATTATATGAGGGCAGAATGGCATACTTGACCATTTCTGCCGTGGCTATAATATAGCCTGTAGAAAATAGACATGTCAAGGGCACCCTCGTAAGAGGGTGTTTATTTTACCCTTGATATCCTATTTTTGGAAGGCTACAGAGGTAGTCTCCCTTCAAACATAATACTCAGTTCACCGTATACTTTACCCCAATTTCTAAGAGGCATGGACCACTTTTTAGTCGCCTCAAAGGTAGCCAAGTATAATGCTTTAAGTAAAGCTGTATCACTTGGAAATACACTTCTTTGACGATTTAGTTTACGGTAAGTGCTGTTAAGGCTTTCTATAGCATTAGTCGTATAAATAACTTTTCTCACATCAGCAGAAAACTTAAAAATCGGACTAATTACATCCCAGTTGATTTCCCAGCTTTTCATTGCATGTGGATATTGCTCAGACCATTTTTCCGTTACTTCCTGCATCATTTGATAGCCTTGTTCTTCACTAACGGCATGATAGATCCTCTTTAGGTCTGTTGCAAATGCCTTTTTATCTTTCTCAGAAACGTACTTTAAGGTATTTCTAACTTGATGCACAATACAACGTTGATATTCTGTATTTGGAAAAGCTACGTTAATGGATTCCTTTATCCCTGAAAGACCATCTGCACATAAAACTAAAATATCATTAACACCTCTATTTTTTAACTCATTGAGTACACCAAGCCAATATTTACTGCTTTCATTTTGACCTACTTGAATGCTTAGTACTTCTTTATGCCCATCCATTGTAATCCCAAGGATTACGTAAGCTGCTAACTTACGAATTACATGATTATCCTTCACTGAAAAATGTACAGCATCAATAAATACAATAGGATACACAGATGCAAGAGGGCGATGTTGCCAATCTTCAATTTCAGGTAAAAGTTTATCTGTTACATCCGATACAAAACCTTCACTTACTTCAAATCCATATATCTCTTCAATTTGATCTGAAATCTGCCTGGTTGTAAGACCTTTTGCATACATAGCAATAATCTTTTCATCTATTTGTGAGATATCCTTTTGTCTTTTACGAACAATTTGAGGTTCAAATGAGCTTTCACGATCTTGAGGTACATCAAGTTTAACTTCACCATAATGACTTCGCACTGTCTTAGGTTTATATCCATTACGTGAATTAGTATTCTCAGAACGTTGATAATTCTCATAACCAAGGTGATGATCCATTTCGGTTTCCATCATTTCTTTAATGGTCTCACCAAGTAAATCTTTAAGTGCATCTTGAATGTCTTGAGCACTCTTAATGTTATACTCATTAATTAGCCCTGTTATAATATTTTTCTTACCCTCACTTAATCTTTCTCTTTTTCTTCTTCCCATAAAAAAACAGCCTCCTATGAATTTATTTTATCATAGAAAGCTGTGTTAGGATTTTAATTTACAGACTTTTCTTCACACTCTCAAAAATTCTTATAAACGAATTTTTATCTTTTGCCTTATAGTATTTCTAGTAACAGGAACTTATAGCTGCAAAAGTTCCTGTTACTATGATGAATGGCAATCATGCCATTTCTCATTAAATCCTGATGAGTATCCAATTATTCACTCCGATAGAGGATGTCATTACAACTATAAAAGACGCATTATGAAAGTAATCTACCTTCGTAATACGTCTTTTATAAGTACATATCCTGATAATATCTAATCTTATTATTTATTTTCCTGATGAATGTATTTCATTACTTTATCCACTGATACCTCAGCAATAACAGCAATTTGTTCTACTGACATACCTATATTAAGTAAATTCCTAATTACAGCAAGTGTCTTTTCTTGTATACCTTCTATTCGTCCTTCTTCTCGTCCTTCTTCTTTTGCTGTTTCCATAATATCGCGTTCAATTGCTACATTCTCTAAATGCTTTTCATATGCTCTTAGTGCTGCTTTATCTAATTGTGCAACATCTAAACATAATTCTGCTTCCTTAATATATTTGGACTTAAATTCTTTCTTAATCTCAGAATGCTTCAACATATAAATCCACTCATCTATGTCT
>CALGWE010000240.1:0-1567 GCA_937935915.1 uncultured Clostridia bacterium | reverse complement strand
AGGGAGGATAGAAATGATTAAAATAGTATATTGGTCTGGTACAGGAAATACAGAAAATATGGCAAATAATATTGCAGAAGGTATTAAAGTTAGTGGAAAAGAAGTACATACAGCTCATGTAGGGGAGGTAAATGCTGCAGAAGTTATGCGCGCTGAATTAATTGTTTTAGGTTGCCCAGCTATGGGAGCAGAACAATTAGAAGAAGATGAAATGCAACCATTTGTAGATGCACTATTATTAGAAGTTCAAGGAAAGAAAGTAGCTTTATTTGGTTCATATGGATGGGGCTCAGGAGAATGGATGGATAGCTGGAAAGAAGAAATGAAGGCAGCAGGTGCTAATGTTATATGTGAACCACTTATTGTAAATGAATTTACAGTAGGTCAAGATGAAGAGATTTGTAAACAATATGGTGAAGCGTTAGCTAAACTTTAATTTTTTAGGGGTGATGTAGTGATAGATTATTAATTAAAGGCAGAGGTGGAAGAAAATGAAAGATAAGAGACTTGTCTTTTACAAGACAATTAAGGAATTAGATGATAGGGCATACTTAAAATATTCACTAAAATATCAATTAGCACCAGTTATTATGGGATTTAAGCCAGGGATGACAATTAATTTATCAAGAGATAAATATGAAAAAGATTGGTTAACTTACAGTAAGTATATTGAAAGTGAATTAGAAGTTAAGAGTGCAGTATTACGATATTCTACAAAGTCGATTATCATATTTTTCTATCGCGAGTGTTTAATTGAGAGACTATTACAAGATGTGGAGATTATAAATTTCCTAGATAAGTTTGCATATGATACAAGTAGTGTAGCCTGTGCAGTAGAACATCTGCAAGCGCGTTATAAAACAGAACATTGTCCTCATGAATTAGGTGTATTTCTAGGTATTGATTTAAAAGATGTAAAGGATTATATGCAGTGTCCAAATAAAGAATGTTTATTATGTAGTTATTGGAAGGTGTATAATAATATAGAAATGGCAAAGGTGACTTTTGCTAACTTTGATTTAGCAAAGGTTAAAATGTTAAATAGTTTGCTTGAAGAATTGCAGAGTGCTTAAGAAAGTGATTTTAGAAATAGTTAAGGTGTGTTACAAACTAGTTTGTAACACACCTATTTTTTGCAAAATAATAGGACTAACCAGCTATATGTACACTTAGACGATAGGAGTAGTAAGTGTAAACTAATTAGTCCTAGGAGAGAGAGTTGTATTAAAAATAAAAATATTTAAAATACACCTCTATTTTATCATGTAAAATAGGTAAAAATATATAGACATTTTAACAGAAAATACAGGATGAATTATAAAAAATCCAGCATAAAGGTGATTAAGGCATCTTTAAGGTAGATATGCTATAGTATTAAAAGGTGAAAATAAGAGATACTAGTATCATTCTATTCATAGAGCTACGTAGGAGGTAAGACATGATAAAGGTATTATTAGTAGAAGATAATAAAGAAATAAATAATAATGTAAGGTTATATCTTCAAAATGAGTTTGAAGTGCAGCCTGTTTTTACTGGGGAAGAAGCTATTTTATATTTAGAGGCATGT
>CALGWE010000239.1:0-2461 GCA_937935915.1 uncultured Clostridia bacterium | reverse complement strand
TAGCAGAGTAATATTAAGATAAATACTGAAAAGGTAGATGAAGCTCTCTGCTTCGTTTACCTTTTAATTAAATAGTCAGGAGGAATTTCAATGATAACAGCTAAAGCAGTTAAAGAGTTAAGAGAAAGAACTGGCGCAGGAATGATGGATTGTAAAAAAGCGCTAACTGAAACTAATGGAGATATGGAAAAAGCAGTTGAAGTTTTAAGAGAAAAAGGATTAGCAGCTGCAGCTAAAAAAGCTGGAAGAGTAGCAGCTGAAGGTATCGTTAAAACTTACGTATCAGAAGATATGAAAAAAGGTTCAATAGTTGAAATCAACTGTGAAACTGACTTCGTTGCTTTAAACGAAGAATTCGTTGGATTTGCAGGAAGAGTAGCAGAATTAGTTGCTAACTCAAATGTAAACACTGTAGAAGAATTATTAGCAGAAAAATTAGACGGAGACAAAACTGTTCAAGAAGTTTTAACTGAGTTAATCGCTAAGATCGGTGAAAACATGAGCGTAAGAAGATTCGAAAGATTCTCTGTTGAAAGCGGATTAGTTCAAAGCTACATCCACGGTGGAGGAAGAATAGGTGTTATGGCTGAATTAGCATGTGAAGCTTCATCACCAGTATTAGCTGAAGTTGCTAAAGATGTTTGTATGCAAATAGCTGCTGCTAACCCACTATTCTTATCAGAAGCTGATGTTGATCAAGAATCTTTAGAAAAAGAAAAAGAAATATACAGAGCTCAAGCTCTTAACGAAGGTAAACCAGAGCACATCGTTGATAAGATGGTAATGGGAAGAATCAAAAAATACTGTAAAGAAGTTTGTCTTTTAGATCAAGCTTGGGTAAAAGATGGCGACAAATCAATCGCTAAATTATTAGAAGAAAAATCAAAAGAAGTAGGTTCTCCAATAACTATAACTAAGTTCGTAAGATTCGAAAGAGGAGAAGGAATCGAAAAGAAAGAAGAAAACTTCGCTGAAGAAGTAGCAAAACAAATCCAAGGTTAATTTATAAATTACTGGAAAACTATAAGGGGGCACTCGCGTGTCCCCTTTTTTATGGAGTGGAAAAATGGTATTTTTTAACTTTTTGTTTATTATAGGAATTGAATGTGTAATGTTTTAATACTATAAGATTATAGATAAGTGAAAAATAACATTTTCCTTAAAAATTAACGTAAAATATATCTAGAAATTAGCAATTTTTTATGATAGAGTAGTGGTAGCAGAAAGGAGAAGACAATGAAACATAAACGTGTATTAGTAAAATTAAGTGGTGAGGCTTTAGCAGGAGCAGCACAAAGAGGTTTTGATCATGAAATCATTGTAAGTGTTGTAAAACAACTTAAACAAATCGCTGAAAATGGTACAGAAGTAGCTGTAGTTATTGGAGGTGGGAATTTCTGGAGAGGACGTACATCAGGAGATATGGACCGTACAAAAGCAGATCAAATTGGTATGCTTGCAACTGTTATGAATGCTATTTATGTTGCAGATGTATGTCGCGCAGAAGGAATTGGTAGTGTTGTACAAACACCATTTGTATTAGGAAGTATGACAGAACTTTTCTCTAAAGATAAAGCTTTAGAGCATATGGCACAAGGAAAAATTGTATTCTTTGCAGGTGGCACAGGTCATCCATTCTTCTCAACAGACACAGGAGCTGCGCTTCGTGGATGTGAAATTGAAGCAGATGCATTATTATTTGCAAAAAATATTGATGGGGTATATGATAGTGACCCTAAAGTTAATAAAGAAGCTAAGAAATATACACGTATTTCTTGTCAAGAAATGTTGCGTCAAGATTTAAAAGCGATTGATGCAGCGGCTGCTACGCTTTGTATAGAGCAAAAATTACCTATTATTGTATTTGACTTAGGTGCAGACAATAGCATTATAAGAGTTTCGGAAGGTGAAGAAATAGGTACAACTATTTATATAGAAGGGTAATTTAAGGAGGATATTAGAGTGAAAGAAACATTAAAAAGATTTGAAGAAAAAATGGATAAAACAATTGTTGCTTTAAAAGCTGATTTAGCAACAATTCGTGCAGGTCGTGCTAATCCACATGTATTAGACCGTATTACTGTAGAATATTATGGTTCACCAACACCTATCCAACAAGTAGGAAATGTAAGTGTACCAGAAGCTCGTATTTTACAAATTCAACCATGGGATGCAACAGTATTAAAAGCTATTGAAAAAGCAATCAATGAATCAGATCTTGGAATTAACCCAACTAACGATGGTAAAGTAATTCGTTTAGTATTCCCAGAACTTACAGAAGAACGTCGTAAAGATCTTGTAAAAGACGTAAAGAAAAAAGGAGAAGCAGCCAAGGTTGCTGTTCGTAATATTCGCCGTGATGCAAATGATGCATTTAAGAAGCTGACCAAACAGGATGTTTCTGAAGATGAAGTAAAAGATCTGGAAGATGCAGTACAGAAGCTTACAGATAAGTTCATCA
>CALGWE010000238.1:0-4466 GCA_937935915.1 uncultured Clostridia bacterium | reverse complement strand
CTTCCATCTTATATTCTAGTGCACGATTATATGTGAGTTCATATTGTTCCCACATAGTATTTCCCCAGTTTTGCTTCTGAATGGCACTATTATCTTTTTTATTTTCAAGACGATAACGTTCTTCTTTTAGATTACTAAGTTTCTCAGTTGCTTTATTAATAATCTCTGTAAGCTTTACTTCTTCTCGCTCTAAAGTTACTTTCTCCACATCGTATTGTTTTCTCTTTTCAAGGGCTATTTCAATCCCTTTTTTACCTTCCTGAATTAATACTTCAATATGCGTATTTTCTTCTAATAAAGCTTGTTTCTCTTGCTCAAACTTAGCCATTTTTTGGGTAAGCTGTTCTTGCTTTTCGCCTTGTCCGTTTAAAGCTTCTTCGATTTCTCGCATTTGTTCAAGCATATACTTCATGTTTTGTTCAGTATTGGATAAACTAATTTTCTTTTCAGTTAATGCATTATTGGCTTCATCTTTTTCTTGTTTTAACTGAGTTAATTTCTTCTCTAATGCTTCTAATGCTTCTTCATCATCACCAATAGTCGTCTTTAACTCCTGTGCACGTTCTTTTACATCTGCTCTACCGGATTTAATTTGTTCCAAATTGTCTTCAATGTTATTACGTTCTGTTAAAAGTTGTAATTGATTTGCTTTTGTAAGTTTTAAAGCATGTTCTGTTTTATCCCATTCAAGGGCATGCTCTTTCACTTTTGTGTCTAATGCATTAATTTCTAAGGTAAGTGCTTCTACCTCTCTTGTTTCTTCAATAAGAGAAGCACCCAGTGTTTCTAAAAGTGCTTTATGACTTGCAACTTCTTTTTGATACTCTGCATATTTTTCTGTAGCTTCTTTGAGTTCTCTAGCACGTGAGAAAATATTATTGCTTTGATTTTTTGTACTTCCCCCACTGAGTGAACCACCACTGTTGAATACTTCACCTTCTAAAGTAACTAACTTATACTTATATTGATATTTACGTGCAATACGTGAAGCATTGTCCATATTATCAATAATCAGTATACGTCCTAATAATGAAGAAATAATATTGCTATACTCTGATGAATACTTTATAAGTTCATTTCCAAAACCTAAAAAGCCCTTTTCAGATTTTAAGCTATTTTCATTAATTGGCTGACTACCACGTACGGTATCTTGTGGCAAGAATGTTACTCTTGAAATACCACGTTGCTTCATTACAGTAATCATATCCTTGGCATCTTTTTCACTGCGTGTCACAATATTCTGGATTGCACCACCTAAGGCTGTAACAATAGCTGTTTCATATTCTCTTGGTACTTCTAGCAATTCACCCACAACGCCTACAATACCTTGCCATCTTGATGCTTCACCTTTAGCTAATTTTAAAACTTGTTTAACGCTACCGTAATAGCCTTCATGTTCTTCCTTAATCTGTTCAAGCCATTTCATCTGACGCTCTGTTTGAATCATGTTTTGTGTCATTTGATTAAGGGCTTTTTCTTTTGTAAACTTATCTTTTTCTAAAGCCTGCTTACTTTCTTGTACTTTTACTAAACGTGCTTTTAAATCTTCAAGTTTAGTAAGTCCTTCACTTTTTTGCTTTTCAAGTAATTTTCCTTTTACTTCTTGGTGTTGAATATCACTATTTAATAATGCAATTTGTTCACTAATTTGAGAAAGACGATAGTCAAGTTGTGCTTCCATCCCATCATTTTTTTGAAGTTCTGCTTCAAATAAGTCAATCTCACGCATTTTTTGATGTAATTCTTCTTTAGAACTATCAATAGTTCCTTCTAAATCACTTAAGGCCTTAATTAGTGCATTGACTCTTGTTTCCTCTTGTTCAATAATTGTCATTTTAGATGCATGTTCAATTTCTAAAGCTGTACGCTTTGTTTCAAGAAGTGAAAGACGTTCTTTCTTATTTTGATGATCAAGTGCTTGTGCTTTTTGATCTTCTACAACTTGTTCTAAAAGGGTTTCTATATTAATAACCTTTTCTTCATTAATTGTAATCTGACTTTGTCTTTTTTCTTGTTGTTTCTCTAAATTAGAAATCTCACTAATTAAAGTCTCAATATTTGTATATAATGCATCTTTTTTCTGCTTAGATTCTACTTGTCTCGCTTTTAATGCATTTTCCTCTTCTTGCGCATCTTTAATTTGCAGTTCTATAGAAGTAATTAGTTCATTTAAAGCTGCAATTTCTTTCTCAATGCGTTCAATCTCAAAGATAAAAATATTTACATCAACTTCTTTTAAACTTTCTTTAAGCTTTAAGAACTGAGTTGTCTTTTCCGCTTCTATAGAAAGTGGTTCTAAACGCCCCTCAATTTCTAAAATAATATCTTGTATACGTACTAAATTATCACGTTGCTTTTCAAGCTTACGTTCTGCTTCTTGACGTCTTACTTTATATTTATAAATTCCAGCTGCTTCTTCAAATAATGTTCTTCTCTCCTCTGGCTTAGAACTTAGTACACGATCAATTTGACCTTGTCCAATAATTGAATAACCATCTTTACCAATCCCTGTATCCATAAAGAGTTCTTGAACATCTTTTAATCTACAAGTACTTCCATTAATAAAGTACTCGCTTTCTCCAGAGCGATATACACGTCTTTTTACCACTATTTCATTATAGGCAATAGGTACTGCTTGATCTGGATTTTTAATGGTTAAAGCAACCTCAGCATATCCTAAGGATTTTCGCTTTTCTGTTCCTGCAAAAATAATATCCTGCATATTACTTCCACGTAAGCTTTTGGCACTTTGTTCACCGAGTACCCATCTAATAGCATCTGAAACATTACTTTTACCACTACCATTTGGTCCTATAACACCTGTAATACCTTGAGGGATACTTAATTTCACCGCATCTCCAAATGATTTAAAGCCATGTATCTCAACTTTATCTAGATACATAATTCACCTCAATTTTCTAATTTCTCTAAAGCCTTTTTAGCTGCATCTTGTTCAGCTTCTTTTTTACTTTTACCACAGCCTCTACCAAGGATGTCCTCCCCATGATAAACCTCTACATAAAACTCTTTATCATGATCTGGTCCTTCTTCACCTACTACTTCATAGTGAATTGGTACACTGCTTTCTTTTTGAATATTTTCTTGTAAAAGTGTTTTATAGTCTGTATAAAGTGCTTCTAAAGAAGTCATACCTTCTACTTGACGAATTAAAGTCTTTGTTAAAAAGTCTTTTGCAAGGTCAAAGCTTCCTTCTAAGAATAAAGCACCTGTAATCGCTTCAAATCCATCTGCAAGTATTGAAGCACGTTCTCTACCACCAGTCATTTCTTCCCCTTTACCAAGGAAAACATATTCACCTAAATGAATCGTTTTAGCAGTTTTAGCTAAAGAGCCTTCACATACGATACTCGCACGTAATTTAGATAAATCCCCCTCTGGCATTTCTGGATGCTTTTTAAATAAGTATTCACTAATCACTAAATCTAAAATTGCATCTCCTAAGAACTCTAATCTTTCATTATCCTTTGTTTGAATATTTCTATGTTCATTGGCATAAGAACTATGTGTTAGTGCTTCTTCTAAAATAAGTGGATTTTTAAATTCATAGCCAATTACTTTCTGCATAGCTTCTACTTTCATAGCTCTTGAAGCTTTATCTGTTTTTTTAGCCATTTGTTTATCTCCTTTATCCTTCCTACATTTTAATATAGGAAAAGCCCCGCAAAGCGAGGCCTAATATTAATCTAATCCTTTTTGTTCTTTGATGTAATCGACAACATCCCCCACAGTAGATACTTTCTCTGCTTCGTCATTTGAAATTTCCATTTCAAACTCTTCTTCGATTGCCATAATTACCTGAAAGACATCTAATGAATCTGCATTTAAATCATCAACAAATGATGTTAATAAAGTAATTTCATCCTCTGAAATGTTAAATTGCTCACTAATAATCTGTCTTACTTTATCAAATACCATATTTCTACACCTCATATAAAGATTTATATTTTGATGATATTATATACCTCATTGATAGTCAATATTAATTTGCAGATTCTGTAAAGTTCATTTTAATCTTTTCAACTAATTGATTTTTAATAAAACCTTCTGTTTGAAGAATTGTGACACAAACTTCTTCTGCTTTTGAGCTACCATGAGTCTTTACTACAAGCCCATTTACACCTAAAAATGGCGCGCCACCTTTAGTAGCATAATCAAATTTACCTTTAATTTCATTAATTCCTTTTTTAAGCAATAAGGCTGCTAATTTTGTTTTTAAATTTCTTAGGAATTCAATTTTAAGCATACCTAAAATCCATTTTGCAAAGCCTTCCATGAATTTTAAGACGATATTTCCTACAAACCCATCACATACTAAGATATCTGCTTCACCTTTTGGAATATCTCTTGCTTCTACATTCCCTAAGAAATTAATACTTTCATCTGCTGAAAGGAGTTGATGTGCATCTTTTACAAGTTGGTTACCCTTTTCAGCTTCAACTCCAATA
>CALGWE010000237.1:0-16055 GCA_937935915.1 uncultured Clostridia bacterium | reverse complement strand
CTACAGGTAATACCATACACAATAAACTTATTTAAAAAACTATAATTTTAAATATCAATGTAAATAAAAAAAGATGACTTCAAAATACTATCGAAGTCATCTTTTAAAAGAAGGTACATTATAACAATGTACAGTAGTAACTATATTGTTCTTGTGTAATTGTTTCTGTTCTACTTTCTGATACATAATATATCTTACAATTGCTCCCTACTAAATCCGAATCATCAGTAGCAGTTCTTTTAAAGTAAATAATAGCATCTAAATCCTTCACATATTCAAAACTATCTACATCTGCAATGTTTTGAACCTTTTTATCTGTAGGATTGTAAATCATAATATGCTTTCTATCTTTACCACCTAATAAATCTTTAGTACCACTTAAAAGTAATCTATTATCATTTAACCACTCTGCTCTACAAAAAGCTGTTGTAGAATAAATTTCATTACCCATTCCAGTTTGCATATTTACTAAGTAAATAATATCTTCACGTCCACTCTCTGAATAAACAGATTCCTTTTTAACGCCCCATAAATTGTCTTTAGATAAAATTAAATTCTTATCATTACTAGAAATAGTATTCGAAGATGATGGATTAGAAGATGGTTTATGAGTATCTGTAGCACTTTCTTCTATATAAATGTTCTTACTTATATTATCATAAGAAACTTTACAGTTTAATTGCTCACTTACAAATCTTAATGGCACTAATGTACGTCCATTTGATAAATATGGCATAGCAGTTATAGAAAATTCTTCTTCATTTCTACTCACTGTATTTGTGCCAATTGAACATTTAATAGTTGTATCCTCTTTTGTAATAATCACATCTGGACTCTTCCATTCTACTTTAGCGCCTAATTCTTTTGCGATAAAGCTAATTGGTACATAAGTTGTGCTACGTTTCATCTCTGGCCTAACATCCATTACAATAGGCTTATTATTAATAAAAACATTTATATCTTTGCCATATGTACAAGACCCCATTAATAAGATGAATATACCTAACATACATTTAAATTTCTTCATATTTCTTCTCCCTAATCTTTTTCCTAATTACTTATTGAATAATCAACAATTATTTTAGCATGAGAAATAGTATAACTATAAATTCCTGTTTAAATAGTGTGTTTTTATGTTTAAATGTTAAATGGTACTTACTCCTTGTAACTAAAAAAATACCATCTTAGCATCTTCTCTTGCTAAGATAGTATTTCATTAAACCAATGTATCTTATGAAATTGTTGGTACTAAATAACCTGCTGCGGCCAAATACTCTGCTGATAATACTCCGCCGCCTGCTGCCCCTCTTAATGTATTATGAGATAAGCAAACAAACTTATAATCAAACACTGTATCTTCCCTTAACCTACCAATTGTAATGCCCATCCCCTTTTCAAAATCTCGATCTAGCTTTGTCTGTGGTCTATTTTCCTCTTCCATATAACGTAAAAACTGTTTTGGTGCACTTGGTAAATTCTTTGAGAGTGGATTTACTTCATATTTTACAAGGGCTTCTAAGACCTCTTCTTTAGAGGGTTTCTTCTTGAAGCTGACATATACTGCTGCTAAATGTCCATCTGCTACTGGCACCCTAATGCACTGCGTTGTAATAATTGGCTGCGCTGCATTTACAATCTTGCCATTAGAGACCTGTCCCCAAATCTTAAGTGGTTCTTGTTCACTTTTTTGTTCTTCTCCTGGAATAAAAGGAATGACATTATCTAGAATTTCAGGACATTCTTTAAAGGATTTTCCTGAACCTGATATAGCTTGATACGTACAAGCTAAAATCTTCTCTGGCTCAAAAGCCATTAATGCTGAAATAGGTGGTACATAACTTTGAATAGAACAATTAGGTTTAACAACTATAAAGCCATATTGGCTGCCAAGACGTTTTCTCTGCGCTTCGATGACTTCAATATGATGACCATTGATTTCAGGAATAAGCATTGGCACATCACTTTCATAACGATTGGCTGAGTTATTTGAGATAACTGGTACTTCTGCTTTAGCATAAGCTTCTTCTAAGGCTTTAGTCTTAGCCTTATCTAAAGAAATGGCACAAAATACAAAATCTACTTGTTTACTTATAAGTCCTACATCTTCTCCATCTTCTATAACCATCTTTTTATATTTCTCTGGAATAGGGCTTGTCATTTTCCATCTATCACTAACTGCTGCTTCATAAGTTTGCCCCGCCGACCTTTTACTAGCTGCTAAAACCTTTACCTCAAACCAAGGATGATTTTCTAAAAGTAATAAAAAGCGTTGTCCAACCATCCCTGTTGCACCAATAATACCTACTTTAAATTTTTTCTCCATATAACTTACCCCCTTTTGAAATTAATTGAATTTTCTTTTTATTTATCATATGCTAAAACTAAGTATTAGTAAAATTGATAATATAGATAGTTTCATTCAATTATTTTGATAGGAGGTTTTAAAATGGATTTAAAACAGCTTACTACCTTTCTGACAATCAGCAAATTACAAAGTTTCACTAAAGCTGCAGAAGAACTTAACTATGCACAATCTTCTGTTACAACGCAAATTAAATTATTAGAAGAAGAATTAGGTGTCAAACTCTTTGAACGTATGGGGAAAAATATCTTTTTAACCCATGAGGGCAAAAAACTTATTCCTTATGCAAGACAAATGTTAAGGCTTTCAACGGATATTAAAAATAATATTAGTGAAGATAATACGCCAAAAGGACTACTTACCATTGGCGTTGCTGAATCTCTCTGTGTCATTCGTTTACCTGAAATCATCAAAGCATATCGTCAGCTTTATCCGGAAGTTGAAATTTCCTTAAAGTTTGGAAGCTGCGCTGACTTTAGACACTTTTTAAGTGACAATCTTATAGATGTGGCCTTTTCATTAGGTGCCAAAATAGAAAGTAGCGAATTTATCTCTGAAATTGAATCTGATGAACCTATGGTACTTCTAGCTTATCCAGGACATCCTTTATTACAAAAAGAAAAGATTCTCCCTCAAGATTTAGAAGGAGAATCCCTTATATTAACTGAAATTGGTTGTAGTTACCGTGCATCCTTTGAACGTATCTTAAAAGACGCCGGCGTTATACCTCATATTACATTGGAATCAGGCAGTATTCACGCCATTAAACTTTTTACCATGAGCGGTCTTGGTATATGCCTACTCCCTAAAATAGCTGTAGAAGAAGAACTTAAAAGTGGTAAACTTCTGCCTCTTAATTGGTGCGGTCCAAACTTTGAAATTATCTCCCAAGTCCTTTATCACAAAAGTAAATGGGTTTCTCCAGCCTTATCTGCTTTCATTGAACTATGCAAACAGCAACTGCTCATTTAAATTTAATTTTATTACTCAAATTTAAACCACTTAAAATTGAAGTTACTACCAGGAAGAAATACAAATGAAATATCTTGCACACCTGTAAGCCTTTTGATTTCATAAGTTCTAATCACTTCACCTTCACTATATAAGAACTCTAGTAATTGCTTCTCTTCTTCCTCACCACTATTTGAACGTAGGTGAATAGAGTTCTTATCAATAGGTGAATGCCCACAAATCGTCAACTTACTTACGCCTTCTTCACCAAAGTCCATCTTATCAAAAGCAATAGTTACATTATTTCCAATCTCATTTATAGCATCTTTTGTTATATTGAATTGATCGCCGTAAATATAGTCACATTCATTAACATTTAACTGCTGAAGGGCACGATTATATGATTTAAATACGAAGCCCTTTACATGAACTTTATCTTTAAATACAAAATAAATGCTACTAACGCCTTGAATACGTTTATTTAATTTATAAGTTTCTTCTTGATAAGTATTCCAGATAGATGGTTTCTGATAAACAACTTGTGCAACTTTTATACTGCCTGTTTCATAAGGCATACCTTCCCAAATTTCAATATTATAAGCCCTATCATCTAACGCGAAAATAGGTATTGTAATCTCATCACTACCATAAGCACCAAAATCAATGTTACTGAAACCTATAATGGTTTCTCCGTCTTTAGCTATGGCAAAGCCCTTTTCGTTACCGCTTGCTACTTCACCTTTTGTAAAATCATACACTCCACCACTAATGAATTCATATGGATTTAAGTAAGCTGTCCCAATTCCTGTTATAGTGAAGTTTAATTGTGAAATCAAACAACCTACTTCTTTACCATTCTTAGCTAAACATCTTACTCTTATATTCCCATCACCTAAAGCCTTAAGTCTTACTTTAAATACTTTTTGATTTGTAGTATCTTCACCGTTTTCTACTAACATTGGCTCAATCACTGCTAAGTGAGATGGAATAACTGCATCATCTACCACTTGCCATGTAATTTCATTATAAGTTGCATTTTCAGGATAAATTTTGGCTATAATTTCTAGTTCTCTTAAACTCTCATTAAGCTCAGTACCTCTTGGACTTATAATCTCAATCTTTCTAATAGGCACCTCCTGAAGCTTCCACTCTTCAGATTGTGAATACTGGAGACCTGTCCCCATATCTATTCTTGATTGTGAGTTTTGAAGACCTGTCCCCAAAGCTTGTAAGTCGATAGTTGTATCTGGTAAGCCAACTGAACTTGCTTTAATAGTTACTTTGTCGCCTTGATATGCTTTATCTACTGCTACTACAGCTAGGAGTTTGCCTGAGAACAATCTCTTACTACTGCCTTTGTATGAATCGTAATCTGTGCTATCCCCATTATCAAGTCCCATGAGGATGCCGCCCTCACTAACTTCTATTTGTACGCGATTATTAGCATTTTCTACTGGGTTATTATTTTCATCCAGCATAGTAATTTCAATGAAAACTAAATCTTTTTCATCTGCAATAATTTCTGTTTTATTAGGCTTCATAATAATTTGTGTAGGCTCTGTAAATGATTTATGACTATCTCTTGCAATGATATTGCCATTTTCATCATAAGCTACTGCTTCTATTTCCCCTTTTGTGTAAGGAATCTGCCAGTTACCTAATAACTCTTTACCATGAGCATGATCAATTTCATATGTCCCTTGACTTATGCCATTTAAAAATAATTCTACTTTTGGTGCATTAGAACAAATACGAATATCTATTAATTCTCCTTCATTAAAATCCCAATAAGGGAAAAGATGTACCATAGGTGACTTCTTGTAATCTGTCCATTCTGCTTGATAAATGTAGAAGGAATCTTTAGGGAATCCAGCTGTATCTAATTGTCCAAAGTAACTATTTTTCGTTTGGTAAGGTGTTGGTTCACCAATGTAATCATGTCCACTCCATAAAAATTGTCCGCAAGAATAATGGGTATCTCGCTCATGAATAATGCAAAATTCATGATTTTTAGCTCCCCATACTGTTGTAGAATTACCTAACGCTGAGCACTGCTCATCATCATCCATTAAAATAGAATGACTTAATGGGAAATGGTAAATACCACGACTTTGTACTACTGAAGCCGTTTCACTACCATAAATGACCCAGTCTTTATATTTTTCATGATGAGCATCATAAAATTTTTCACCATAGTTATAACCAGCCATTTTTAAGATATCTGCACATTTTTGGGCATTTTCCCATGGCATATAGTTAGAACCAATTGTAACAGGGGCATGATTTTTAGGATCATGTTTCTTAACTTCTTTTAATAACATTCTCGTTACCTCTTGGCCTCTATCACTTTCATGGGTATCATAAATCTCATTACCTATACTCCACATAATAACACTTGGATGATTACGATCACGTCTTACCCAGCTGGCTACATCTTTTTTATACCAATCATCAAAGAATCTGGCATAATCATAAGTTGTCTTAGCTTTTTCCCATATATCGAAGCCTTCTGCAACGATTAAGAAACCCAATTCATCAGCTAAATACATCATATTTTCTGCCGACATATTGTGAGAAGTACGCACTGCATTAATACCCATCGCCCTTAAATTCTCAAATTTCCTACGCATAGCCGCTTCATTATAAGCGGCACCTAAACAACCTAAATCATGATGCTCACATACCCCTCTTAATTTCACATGCTTATGATTGAGATAAAAGCCACCATCCACCTTATATTCAATGGTCCTAAAACCAAACTGAACAACTTCTTCTTGAAGTGTTTCATCACCCTTTCTTAAACAGATACATAAGCTATAGCAATTTGGTGCTTCTAACTCCCATAACTTAGGGCCTTTCACATAGAAAGTATGTGCTACACTTTGCACTCCCTCTGCTTGCTGAATATTTATGAACTCACTTGTTGTGTTAACACCTTTTGTATCTACTTTTTCTCCTTGCATAGCTGCTGTTTTATCTTGATATAATGCTAATTTTTCTCCTGAATTTTTATGTATAATTGCATAGCTTAATGTAGCAGCTTCTTTACAAATCACTTCTGTATCCACTTCCACCTGCCATATCGTTTCGTCATCTAATGTCTCATCTATTGGCAGCGCTGTAACATAAATGCCATCTGACACAAGATATGTACTTGAGACTTCTTTAAACCATACATCCCTAAAAATACCCGCCCCACTGTACCATCTACTATTTGGACTTTCATATCTTACACTTACTTTGATTTCATTTTCCCCATTTACAAGTGCCTCAGTCAAATCCATTTCAAAAGCTGAATAACCATATTTCCATTCGCCTATTTTTATGTCATTCACATAAACAGTGCTATCCATATACACCCCATCAAAACGAATGAAATATTTTGCCCCTTCTCCTTTTTGTAATATAAAACGCTTTTTATACCAACCTGTACTATTTTCATACAAATTATTTGCATCATAAATAAGCCAGTCATGAGGAATTGTCACTGACTTAAATGCATCATCTCTTTCATTTACCTCTTGCAATGTTGTGTCCAAAGGCTGTTTTGTAAAAAACCAACTTTCATTAAATAATATCTTCCGACTCATCCCTTATCCTCCTAATTTAAATGCTCTTTTAGTAAATTTACAGTTTTCTTTTTCCCTTATATCTATAACCTTTAATCAATTGTTACATCACTACTTTAACCTATCTATTTACTGTTTTAAATAGTACATATTAGACCATAATATTAGTTATAACTTTAGGTTAAATCTCTTTCAAATACTCACTTACTATTTGTTCTGTCTGCTTTTTATCCACCTTCTCCTCCATAAAGTACTTTACACTATAATAGACACCCACTCCCCAAAAAGGTTGGAATAAAAAAATCCCCTCTAACAAGCCAGCCCCTAAAGCCACCTCATCAAAAGAGATTTTTCCTTTATTTCTAAAATGTAAAGCGGTAGGCACTATTTCTACTAATCTACCTCTGGAGTAATTTGATGATGTGCTTAGTGAAGATAATAAAAGAGGTTTTAGGCGAAGTGTCCGAAGCCGAGTGTAACGGAGCAAGTTTTTCGCCGTTTCTTTCATTATCAAACTTAGCACATCACAAACTACGGAAGGTGTAGTTAGTAGGAACAGTGCCTACCGCTAACCTATATTTTGCAACCTACTTATCCTTCTTCTTCGACATTACATCAAATACTACTGCTGCTAATAATACTAAACCTTTTACAGCCTTTTGCCAGTTGGCATCTATCCCCATAATAGACATACCATTATTAAGTACACCCATGAAGATTGCTCCAATTACAACTCCAGGTACCGTTCCAATCCCCCCATAAGCAGAAGCTCCACCAATGAAACATGCGCCAATGGCATCCATTTCATAGTTGGTTCCAGCTGTTGGTGCTGAAGAATTGAAACGTGCCACACATACAAGGGCTGCTACTGCTGATAAGAATGCCATATTTAAATAAGCTTTGAAATAAACTTTATTTGTATCAATGCCACTTAATTTAGCTGCTTTTTCATTACCACCAATTGCATAGTAATAACGTCCTGGTACTGTTTTAGAAGTATAGTAGCTATATAATGCTACGATTACTGCTAATAAAACTAAGATCATGGGAATACCTTTGTATAAAGAAAGCTTATAACCTAATGCAATGATTACAACTGATATAATCGCTGTTCTAATAACTTCTACAGCTAAGTTTTCTTGTTCATAACCTTTCTTTTTCTTAGTCTGGCGACTAAAGCATTTGAAGGCTACAAATAAAACTGTAATCGCAATTCCCATAATGAGTGCTAATCGTGGTGCACCTATGTAACTATTAAATAATGCTAAATAGTTATCTGGAAATGGTGAAATTGTAAGTCCATTAAGAACAAGTAATGCAACACCTCTCCAAAGAAGCATACCAGCAAGTGTTACGATGAAAGGTGGGATACGTACATACGCAATCCAAAATGCTTGCCATGCCCCAATAAGTAATCCTGTTAAAATACAAAATACAATTGCAACACCGATGTTCATTTTAAATTCAACGATCATCTTACCAGCAAGTGCTCCTATTAAACAAACGATAGAACCCACTGATAAGTCGATATTACCACCAGTTAAAATACAAAGTAACATACCAACTGCCAAGATAACAACGTAACTATTTTGTGCAATAAGGTTGGTAATATTTTGAGCAGACAATAACGCCCCACTTGTTTGCCATGTAAAGAAAAGGGCTACTAAAAGTAGTGCGATTACCATCGTATTTTTCTTTAAGACTTCTTTTATATCCATTTTCTATTCCCCTCTTCCTGATTTTAAAATCTGTGCCATAATCTTTTCTTGTGTTGCTTCTTCCTTACCTAACTCCCCTACGATTTTTCCTTCATTCATGACATAAATACGGTCACACATTCCTAGTACTTCTGGTAATTCTGAAGAAATCATTATGACAGATTTGCCTTCTGCTACTAAATCATTAATGATGCAATAGATTTCATATTTAGCCCCTACATCAATACCCCTTGTAGGCTCGTCTAATATGAGCACATCAGGTTCTGCAAACATCCATTTACTTAAGAGTACCTTTTGCTGATTACCACCACTTAAGTTCCCTACATTTTGTAAGACACTTGGACATTTGGTTTTGAGTTTCTCTTTGTATTCATTGGCAACCTTGATTTCGAGTTCTTTATCTATAACGCCTGCTTTACTTACCTTGTCCATCTTCGCCATAGTTGTATTGATATAAATTGGATTAGAAAGCACAAGGCCATTTCCCTTCCTATCTTCTGTCACATAAGCTAGTTTATTTTCAATGGCTTGTTTGACAGTTTTAAGCTGTACTTCTTTACCATTAATTTTGACCTGACCACTAATATTGCTACCATAACTTCTACCAAATAAACTCATCGCAAGTTCAGTCCTACCAGCGCCCATTAACCCTGATATACCTACAACTTCACCTTTTCTTACATTTAAATTCACATTATCTACAACCTTACGTTCTGTATAAATTGGATGGTATACAGTCCAGTTTTTCACTTCTAAGCCAATTTCTTTACTTGGCTTGGTACTACGGCTTGGAAAACGATTGCTAAGTTCTCTACCTACCATACCTCTAATGATACGGTCTTCACTAATATCATCTGTTTTCTTATCTAAAGTTTCAATCGTTGAACCATCCCTAATAACCGTAATTTTATCTGCTACATAAGCAATCTCATTTAATTTATGAGAAATAATGATAGAAGTCATACCTTCTTTTTTAAATTGTAATAATAAATCTAATAACACTTGTGAATCTGACTCATTTAAAGAAGCTGTAGGCTCATCTAATATAAGTAGTTTTACTTTCTTAGCTAAGGCTTTGGCAATCTCTACAAGCTGTTGTTTCCCTACACCGATATCTTTGATTAAAGTTCTAGAAGATTCTTTAAGTCCTACTACCTTTAATAATTCATCTGCTTTTGCATAAGTTTCTTGCCAGTTAAGGGCAAGTTTCTTCCCTTGTTCATTACCTAAAAACATATTTTCACCAATCGTCATATAAGGTACTAATGCTAACTCTTGATGAATAATAACAATGCCCTTATTTTCACTGTCTCTTATAGTTTTGAACTGACATACTTCCCCATTAAAAATAATGTCGCCCTCATAACTACCATATGTATAAATACCACTTAATACATTCATTAAAGTAGACTTTCCTGCCCCATTCTCACCAACTAAAGCATGGATTTCCCCTTCTTCTACTTTTAAATTAACATTATCAAGGGCCTTTACACCAGGGAATGTCTTAGTAATATGTTTCATCTCCAAAATGACTTTTGCCAAATGAATCCCTCCTATATTTAAAGGGCACTACAAAATGAATACATTTTGTAACACCCTTTGTAATCCATTCATCCTGCTACTACTTAGACTACTGATTATTTTAATTGATCTTCTGTATAATAACCTGAATCTACTAATAACTCTTTGTAGTTATTTGCATCTGCAAATACTGGCTCACATAAGTAAGAAGGAATGATACCTGTACCATTATCATAAGTTGTTGTGTCATTAACTGGTACTTCTTCACCATTTACAATAGCTGTTACCATTTTTACAACTTGTGCTGCAAGTGTACGTGTATCTTTGAAAATAGACATTGATTGTTTACCTGCAAGGATATTTTTAACAGATGTAATATCACAGTCTTGTCCTGTTAAGATTGGGAATTCTCCATTATAAGAAGCTACTAAAGCATTTGTAATACCATTAGCAACTGAGTCATTTGAAGAAAGTACTGCATCTAATTTTGTACCATCAGAATAATAAGCTGAAATAATATTTTCCATACGTTTTTGAGCTTCTTCTGTAGACCAGTTAGGTGTAGCACATTCTGCTAAAGTTGTAGAACCTGATTTTACAACAAGTTTACCTTCATCAATGTATGGTTGTAATACTTTCATAGCCCCACCAAAGAAGAAGTTACAGTTGTTATCATCAGAAGAACCTGTAAATAACTCAATATTAAATGGTCCTGCTGCATTTTTAAGGTCTAAAGCATTTTCTATGTATTCACCTTGTAATGTACCAACTAATTCATTATCAAATGTTGCATAATAAGATACTGCATCACTTTGCATGATTAATCGGTCATAAGCAATAACAGGAATTCCTGCATCTTTTGCACCGCTTAAAGCTGTACCAAGTGCTGTACCATCAATAGATGCAACAACTAAAAGATCACAGTTACTTGCAATCATATTTTCGATTTGTGACACTTGTGTTGCGATATCATTATTAGCATATTGTAAATCTACTTCATATCCAGCAGCCACTAACTCCTTCTCCATATTTTCTCCGTCTTGTACCCAGCGTTGTAAGTCTTTAGTTGGCATAGCTACACCAATCTTCTTTGCCCCCTCTTTAGCCTCCTGCGTTGTATTATCTGTAGTTGCATTACTATTTGTAGTAGCTGCTCCTGAACCACAACCAACTACTGAAAATGCCATTAAGGTAGCGACACCTACGCCTAACCATTTTCTTAAACTCTTTTTCATTTAAATCCCCCCAATAAAACTATTTCTGTTTAACATACTTCATTATATCGCATTATAAACAACATTAAAATGAATTTTATAAATATTTATATTAATTTTTATTTTCTGTATACCAAAAATATCCACCTCAGCTATTGATTTTAACTTAATTGCTGAAAGTGGATATTTTATTAAATACTTAATGAATCCATATAAATATGTTTGATTTGGTTTTCGTCTACTCTTACTGGGCAGTTTAAAATATTTTTAGCTTGGATAGCAATAGAGGCATACTTCTCAATATCTTCTTTTGTAATAGCCTCTTTTTCACCTAATAATTCTTCAAGCCAAACTTTTAATTCGTCTACAGTTTTAAGCCCCATAGCGCTTAAGATACACTCAGTACGTTCTGGTAAATCCTTCTCTACCACTCTTAAGAACTCTGCTAATAATAAACCATTGGCTCTACCATGATCTATATCTTTGAAATAAGTTAATGAATAGCCCATAGAATGAACTGCTGTAGTTCCTGTATGTGAAATTACCATTCCAGCTAATGTAGAAGCATATAGTAAATTTCCTCTATCTTCTAATGATAACTCTCCCTTTTTAAGGGCTGCATGACAGGCACTAATCTTTTCAATACTTTCTATAGCCATCACATCTGTTACTGCTGAAGCCTTCACAGAAAGCATACCTTCTACAGCATGAGATAATGCATCAATAGCTGTATTAATCGTTGTTGCTTTTCCTAAATGCATCATATATTTAGGGTCACATAAAGCTACGGCTGGGAATAAAATAGGTGCTGCAATGCTTGTCTTAGTTTGCTTTGCATCATTAGTTAAAATCGCATATGGTGTGACCTCTGAACCTGTCCCAGCAGTTGTTGGAATATGAATCATTGGGATAATCTCTTTCCCATAGTTGCCACTAAATAAATCCTCTTCTTTAATATCTTGAGCTGCTAATAAACTCATGGCTTTAGCTGCATCCATAGGAGAACCACCACCAATAGCAATAATTAAATCCACATTATTGGCTTTAGCAAAAGCTGCCCCCTCATAAGCACAAGCAATAGTTGGATTACTCATCACCTTATCAAATACTACATATTCCATATTTTGAGCTGTTAACGCAGCCACCACATCATCCTGTGCCCCATTCTTTTTAGCTGATGCTTTACCCGTAACAATCATTGCCTTAGAACCTAATTTACTAAACTCCTCACTATGATTCACTACACAATGCTCTGCCATAATTACTTTAGTTGGCATATAAAAATTCATTTGCATAATATATCCTCCTTGTAATGCTAGTAAATAAAAATCTATATTTATGGAATTTATAATCTCGTTTAGTTCTTAAGTCGCCACACATTCTTTACGATTTCTCTATTCTCTCCCTGATATTTACTAATACCACAAAACAGATTTTCAAAACCGCATTTTTCCATTACTCGGCAAGATGCACTATTTTCTTTTAAACATATTCCATACACTTCCTTGATATCAAGCATTTCAGCCATTACAGGAAGAAATGCATTAACAGCTTCTGTGGCATAACCATTACCAGTATATTTTTTACCAATGTGATAACCAATTTCCCATATTCCATCTTCAAGTGGATTCATTTGAACATATCCTATATTTTGATTTTTCTCCTTTGTAATCATAGGATAAACCAACGGCCCTTCAAAACTACCATACTGAGACATCAAGAACTCAATTGTTTCCTCAGCATCTTCTAATGTCTCAAAAACTTCGTCTGGAACAAATCTTCTGTTGTCATCATCCAATGAATTCTCATGTACATCCTGAGCCATATCCATTGTAAATTCAGTAATCATTAATCTTTTTGTTTCAATATTCATGGATTCTCTCCTTAAAATTTTGTATCAACAAAACTATTTTTTGTATTTTGTGTAAAATATAAATTTTCATCACATTAACTGTAACATAATCCTTAACGAATTCAAAGTCATTTTGTATAGTCAAAGCAGGCCAGACAATGCAATCGCATTATCTGGCCTGTCTAAATTATCATCTTGTTTATATACTTTTTCTCATATTATAACTCGCCTGCTATTTCTGTTATACGCTTATTTACATCCTTATCATATATTCCCCCATGATAACAAATAACCGTTTCAATATCATACCCCATTAACTTCTCTATAGACCTCTTATAGGCCTCACTGTCATCATTAAACCTTTCATCTTGTCTACAAAGTCTGCCTTCGAACATCCAAAGAATATCTCCTGCAATAAGTAACTTGTACTCTTTAACATATAAACAAATATGTCCTGGTGTATGACCTGGCGTATGAATAACAGTTATGCCACCAAGATAAGGTAACTCTTGCCCATCAGTAAGTGTTTCATTAATTGCTACTCGATTTTTCTCAAAGCCTGCTTTTAGCATGTTGCATACGACTTTCATTTGCTCAGGTAAGTTTTCTAAGTTGTTTTGAAGCTTGACAAGTTTAACGGGTGTTTTTTCACCACTTATATATGGCTTTTCTACCTCATGAGCAAAAGTTTTGATGTTCCCATTTGCCTTTTCTAACATATCATGGACATTTCCAACATGATCAATATCTTGATGGGTAAATATGATTGTATCTAACTTATTAGGTGATAAGCCTTGTTGTTCGATTTGCTCATAAATTTGACTTTCTAAACCAGGTAAACCTGTATCAATTAAAACTAATGAATCCCCATTTACAATCAATGTTGGATAAACTGACTCTGGTGTTCCCATAGTATGTGCCGTTAGCTCAAGCATATAAATACCATCTTTAATTTTCATTTATTCTTCTCCCCTTAAAATTAGAATGCTATTCTCCTATACCTCTAAGCAAAATTTATAATGACTATTTTTCATTCCTTGCCTCTCATAAAACTTATGACTTTCTTTTCTTTTTTGATTACAGCACACTTCTAATTGTGTACATCCATTTTCTCTAGCAATATGCTTTGCTTTTTCAAAGAGTTGACCACCTATTTTCTGACCTCTAACTTTTTCATCTACTATTAATTCCTGTATTTCTGCAATGCTAGAGATGTGATGTAATAACCTTTGAATATGTACACTAATAAACCCTAGTACTTCATTTTCCTCTTCATACACTAAATAAAATATCGCTGGATTTAATAAATTTTGCTTATAAATATCTAAATACGTTTCTTGATTAAATTCCTGCTGCTCTAATGCAACTAATAACTTATATATCATTTCTGTATCACTTAACTTAGCTTTTCGTATATACCCCATTCTTATCCCATTTCACATACTGCATCATTCTGCTTTCATTATAATTAAGAAGATGAGCTCTATAATCTACGCTCATCTTCTTTGCTACTGCTTATTTATATCGTGTATCAAAACATTTATTTTTTCTTATTGAAGAACGCATTCATATACTTTTCGTATCCCACTACACGTTCATCCAATCTCCTAATGTAGCTATATGTGTAATTATCAAAATACTTGCCCCAGAATCTTAGTGCTGTAGGATTAAGTGTCTCGCAGTCTACACCTAAATAAGTCTTACCTTCTGCTTCATATTCTTTCACTGAAATTTCCACTGCTTCTTCTACATATTTTACTGCTACATTTTCAAATATCATCATTTTCTCCTCCAATTTTGTGCATCAAAAAAAGACCTACCCTTAGATAAGTCTTTTGATATACGATTTGACTTAGGGTTGTTTTTAGGCGCACAAAGGCATAGCCTTATATGCATTGGTATTCAATTATTGATTCATCACCATTTCACTATTTTTCATATTTAATCAACCCCTTTCAAAATTAGATTCGAATTACATCTTAAATATATTCTTGGCAATATTGTATGTCAATATTTTCTGACTACTTTGCGCATCTATTCTTATTATCTTAATTATACAAAATGATAACTCGTCCTATTATCACTTAGCTTATTATGGTATACTATTCCAGTATTTATTTTATAAACCGTAGAAGGATGGCTACGGAGGTTTTGAACGTTTTATCCTCCTTGGGCTATTGATGATATTTTATCTATTAAAATCATTCATCATAGCACAAAGGGGGTGGTATTGGATATGTTACTAATGATTATAATAGTAATAGCTATTTTTATTACTATTATTATTTATGTCTTCAAAGGAATTTATATTAATAAATTTCACTTTGAAAGTCCTTTATTCAAATTAAGTTTTGAAACAAAAACTGAAAAAGACACTCCATCCGGCAAGAAGTAGTGTCTATTCATTAACTCATTATTTTATTCAATAGCCCTAAAATAAAACAAACGTCTCATCTGTGAGTTTATTTCACTTTAGGAATGCTTAGTAGTTGGCGCTGCTAAGCATTTCTTTTTTATACTTATATTATAACATCACTTCAAATGTTTTAAACCAATTATTTTATTATTTTATCCTTTATTTATAATAACTTCATTATAGTCTTAGCCACTGCACCATTGCCTTGATTTAAGGCTTTAAAGTATGCTTCTACTTTTTCGCCTAATCCTGCTTCATATAAATTCATACCAAATAATTTTTCATTACTTAATAATTTCTCAAGTGTTTCGTGAACACCTTCATTTTTTCCAAACTGAATATGACTTATAATTTCTTTTGCCTCGCTAGCTAATGGGTCTGGGCCGACTTCGTATTTTCTGCCCATATCATCTACTCCCATAAGATATCTACACCAACCTGCAAATACTAGT
>CALGWE010000236.1:0-2625 GCA_937935915.1 uncultured Clostridia bacterium | reverse complement strand
TACTAGAAATAGAAGTACAAGGTGCTCAACAAATCAAGCAAATTTATGATGATGCTGTCTTTATTTTTGTAATCCCACCTTCTCTTACAGAACTTGAAAAACGTCTTATTGGACGTGGTACTGAAACAGAAGAAGTTATTGCAAAACGTATGGGACGTGCAAAAGAAGAGTTAGCTATGTACAAAGAATATGATTATATCGTTATTAACGATACTTTAGCAGATGCTATCGATCAAATTAATCATATTGTTTATACTGAAAAGCTAAGAAGTTCTCGCTTCGAAGCGGATATAGAAAGAGTTATTAATAACTAGGAGGAATAAAAATGTTACAACCATCTTATACACAAATTATGACAAAGTTAAATGAGGAAGGAAACTCTAAACTTACAAGTCGTTATTCAATTGTTATTGCAACAGCTAAAAGAGCTAGAAATATCATTGACATCGTTAATGAACAAGCTGCTGCTACAAAAGAAGCAGATAAAACAGGTGAAAAAATTATTGATCCAGCTAAATTAAAAGAAGCAGCAGAACTTAATGAATTACTTAAAAAACAAAAACCTACATCTATTGCAGTAGATGAAATCTACGCTGGTAAAATTAAAATGAAAGAATACCACGCATCAGAAGAAGTTGAAGATGCACAAGCTGATGGCTCTATGGGGTCTACAGAAGCTTAATTAAAAAGGATAAGTCTGCCATCTTAAATAGTTGGCAGACTTATTAAGTATATGGTATAAAAGATAAGAGGTGAACAGCTAGTGATGCAGCATACGCCATGTTATGCAAAAATTATTATACAGTTTGCAACAGTCGAAGAAATTGATAGACCATTTACTTACGAAGTACCTGCAAACTTAATACCTTTTATCCAAGTAGGACAAAGAGTTTATGTGCCATTTGGGCGGCATAATCACTTACAAGTAGGCTATATATTAGGTTTAAGTGATACAAGAGAAGAAACCAAATTTCAAATAAAAGCAGTAAGGCAAATCATAGATGAGAAGCCACTTTTATCAGCACATCAGTTAGAACTCATAGAATTCATTGTAAGTTATTATGGCACAAGTTACGCCGCAGCTATAGATGTTGTTTTGCCACCAGGGCTTAAGGGTGACCCTATTGCCATGGAGAAAGAAGCAGAAGAAGTGGCGTCTCTAGCAGAAGACTTACTTAAAGTCAAAATTTATTGCAATGCCCATGGTCATAAGAAAACTTTTTTAAAGCAACAACAAATTATTGATATCTTAAGAGAAAAGGGCAAAATGCCACTTAAGGTATTAGAAAATATGGAAGGCATTAGTAGGTCTTCTATTAAAACATTACTTCAAAATGAAATCATTGAAAAGCACCTGGAAAAAATAGAATACATGTTAGAACCTATTAATGAAGGTGCTTTTCGTATATTAAATGAAGAACAAGAACATGCTGTAAGTTATTTAGCATACTTAGGTGAACATGAGACAAGTCATACGGTATTATTAGAAGGTGTTACAGGAAGTGGTAAAACGGAAGTCTTTTTACATGCCATTAAAAATGTCATAGAAAAAGGTGAAACGGCTTTAGTACTAGTTCCTGAAATTGCTTTAACCCAGCAAACTTTAAGTCGTTTTAAAGAACGCTTTGGAAGTAGGGTGGCACTAAGTCATAGCCGTATGAGTGCTAAGGAACGTCAAAGACTTTATATGCGTGCTAAAAAGGGTGAGGTATCTATTGTTATAGGACCTCGAAGTGCTATATTTATGCCTTTAGAAAACCTAAAGCTCATTGTGATAGATGAAGCCCATGAAGCAACGTATAAATCTGAAACACCACCTAAATATCATGCCATTGATATTGCTAAGAAACGTATGGAAATGAATGGTGGGGTCACCCTTTTAGCTACAGCAACCCCAAGTATGGAAAGCTATTATTTAAGTGAAATTGGCGAATATGAGCTTTTAAAGCTTACAAAACGTATTGCTGGTGCAACCATGCCAAGTGTAGAGATTGTAGATATGAGGCAAGAACTTGCTTTAGGGAATAATACAGTTTTAAGCAGAAAACTGTATGAAAGCATTAAAGAAGCTCTGGAAAAGGGTGAGCAAGTCATGCTCCTCATTAATAGACGTGGACATTCAACTTTTATTAACTGTAGAAGTTGTGGTCATGTTGTGAAATGTAATCACTGCGATGTTTCTATGACCTATCATTTATCCACAGGGGCGTTAGAATGTCATTATTGTGGGAAAACTGAGAAGGTACCAGAAGTCTGTCCAGAATGTGGTTCCAAGTATATTCGCTTTTTTGGAACAGGTACTGAAAAGGTAGAAGCTTATTTAAAAGAGCATTTTGATGCCTTTGGCGTAGGCCGTATGGATTTAGATACAACTACAGGGAAAGAAGGGCATGCTAAAATATTAGAAGCCTTTAGACGCAGAGAATTCAATTTGCTTATAGGGACACAAATGATTGCAAAGGGACATGATTTCCCAGGAGTTACACTAGTGGGCATTTTATCTGCTGATCAGTCTTTATATATGCAGGACTTTAGAAGCAATGAAAGAACCTTTCAGCTTTTAACTCAGGCTATGGGCCGTGCAGGACGTGGGGATATGAAAGGAAAAGTGATTATTCAAACGTA
>CALGWE010000235.1:0-2794 GCA_937935915.1 uncultured Clostridia bacterium | reverse complement strand
AGCTTATTCAAAGGCTTTATACAATAGAGTCTGGAAAAATCTTAATAGATGGCGTAGATATTGCATTAGCTGATCCAGCATGGCTTAGAAGACAAATAGGTGTCGTATTACAAGAGAACTTTATGTTTAACGGTACGGTAAGGGAGAATATAGCTATTCATAGTCCTGGAAGTAGTATGCAAGATATTATAAGAGTAGCTAAAATTGCAGGGGCTCATGACTTTATATTAGAACTACCAGAAGGCTATGACACAATGATTGGTGAAAAAGGAACAGGCTTATCAGGTGGTCAAAAACAACGCTTAGCCATTGCCAGAGCTTTATTAACTAACCCAAGAATTCTAATATTTGATGAAGCTACATCCGCACTAGATTATGAATCAGAAAGCATTATACAAAATAACTTAAAAATGATTTGTGAAGGAAGGACAGTACTTATTATTGCCCATAGACTTTCAACATTAAAGGATGCAGATAAAATTATGGCTATCGATAAAGGGCAACTTATAGAATATGGTTCACAAGAAGAACTGCTTCAAAGGAGAGGACTATATTATTACTTACATAGTCAGCAACAAAGGGGGCAAGTATGTTGATAAAGAGTAAAGGGTTAAAAAAGCCAAAGCGTGACCGCTTAGAATATGAATTCTTACCAGAAGCTATTGAAATCATTGAAACCCCACCTTCTAAAAGTAGTGCAATTTTGTTGTGGGGTATAGTGGCATTTTTGGTTATTACAATTTTATGGATGTACTTTGCAGAGGTAGATATGGTATCTACGGCTAGGGTAAAGGTTATTCAACCATTTGAAGAAGGTGTTATTCAAGCTATTTATGTAACAGAAGGACAAAGTGTAAAGGAAGGGGAAGTTTTGCTAGAGTTAGATGCTACCCTTAATGACATTGATGTTCAAAACATAAAACATGAGATTAACACATTGAAATTAGAAAAAGAGGTTTTAATGGGAGAAGAGTCAGAGGGCTCAAAAAGTGGTGTAAATCCTAAGTTAAAAGCTAATATTATAGAAGCTAATGATCTAAATAATCAGGAATATGAAGTACAACAAAAGGCAGCAGCACTTGAAGTAGCTCAAAGTAAATCTCAATTAGCAGCAGAACAAAATACATTAAATAGTTTTAAAGAAGATTTAAAATTACTAGAGCAAAAAGAAGCAGAATATAAGAAATTGATGAATTTAGGTGGTACAGAAAAAGTTACACTCGAAAAGTTAAAATTAAATTTAGAGATATTAGAAAGAGAAAATAAAGAATATAAGGCTTTATATGAAGCTGATGCCATTACAAGAGCTCAGTGGCAAGAGCTAAAGGATAAATTGGATTTAGCACAAAAAGAATACGAAACACAAAAGATTAAGGCTAACGAAGAACGTATACAAATGCAGATTAAATCTAATGAAATCTCTCAAGAACAAGAGACAACTAAGGCACAGATTAAAGATCAGGAAGCTAAGATTGAAAAATTGAAGTTAACAATTGAAACCAATGAGTTAACGGAAAAAATGCTTGAAAATAAAAAAGCAAGTACAGATATTACAGCAGTAGTAGAGAAAGATAAACAAATTGCAGAATTAGAGGCACAGCTTAATAAGATGAAAAAGAATCAAGAGTATAAAACAATAGTTGCTCCTGTAGATGGTGTAATTCAAGGTTTAGCAACTAATACATTAGGAGGCGTTGTTTCGCCAGCTGAAACAATTATGACAGTTGTACCAGATGATACACCACTTGTCATAGAAGCTTACTTACCAAACCAAGATATAGGATTTGTAGAAGTAGGACAAGAAGTAAGTGTTAAAGTTGATACATTCTCCTATCAAAAATATGGTGTTTTAAAAGGTAAGATTATAAGCATAAGTCCAGATGCCATAGAAGATGAAAGAATGGGATATGTTTATCGTATGAAAGTTGAATTAGAAGATTTAACAATCAATATAGATGGTAAAGAGATGAGTCTTACTCCAGGGATGACAGTAACGGCAGAAGTTAAAACTGGTAAAAGAAAAGTATTAGCATTTTTCTTAGAACCACTTATTAAATATATGGATGAGAGTATTACAGTAAGGTAGAAGGTGTCGCAAAATAGGTCCGCTGGGGTAGTGATGGCTGAGAACTGCCCCAGCTTAACCTTTTGGACACTTTGGGTGGAAGAGGAAGAGGGCGAAAGATTTACTTGGATGTTTTAGAAAACAAAGTTAATGTAATTATCTTGATAGTAAGTATAGAGGATGATGGAGTTATAGTATTAATATACTTGTATGTAAATGCTAAAGAGGGTGTCGCAAGATTGATAATAATTTTGCGACACCCTCTTAGTTTTTGTTTTATTTAAGAATGAGTGGATTAGGTTAGAAAGGGCGGTGTCTTATAGGGGTTGTGTAAGTGCTGATAGGGCCGTAGTCGTAGATTTTATCGTATTTAGGGTCTGTTGATTTGAAGCGAATAAGTACTGGTGTTTCTTTAAGGTCTGGATAGACATCGAAGAAGGCTTTGTCTGCTGTGTAAATGGCTTGGAGTGCTAGGGGCATTTCACGTTTAAAAATATCATAGCGGACTTGTTTGTTACCTTCAAATTCTGGACTATCAATTAAAACTTCACCATAAAGTAGCCATTTATCTTCGAGAGACATAAAACGTAAATAAACTTGATCTTGCATTTCATTGGTCATATCCTCTGCATAAATTAAACCGATTGTTACAAATAAATCTCCAGTTTCATCAGAGTGTGTCATAGTATAGGTGCGATTTTCAGTAGGAGAAGTTTTGGTAACCTTATC
>CALGWE010000234.1:0-2221 GCA_937935915.1 uncultured Clostridia bacterium | reverse complement strand
CAAGGTACTATCTAATACCAATTCCTTACAATACTTCTTAATATAATGTCCTGTTACATTTTTCATATCCTTATTAAAAAGCTGTGGGGTTCCTTCTTGGTTATAAATAAGGTGTAGCATATCTTCAAGAGGCTTACTGAGCATACTAACATCTCGCATGAGCCTAATAAAAGTTACAACATCCTTTTTCATTTCAAAATCAGCTATAAACTGCTCTAATAAATCATTAAGTAAAATCTTATATTTCTTAATGCGAAATTGTAACCAGCCATCCACATTAAAAGAAGCTTCCTTACGTACTTCTAATAAAATTGGCATATAAATTAAATAATACGTAATAGAGGAGAATCCTTCTTGCCTTGATAAATAATTTTCTGTGACAAAGGTTTCTGTGATTTCTTTTTTATCAGCGCAGTCAATATCATCTTTTGTTTTCAGTGCTTTATGGCACACTTTATAAATCGCCTGCTTTTGAATTACATCGCTTATAACATGCGCCACAATCTCATCACAATATTCCTTACTCTCCTCAATCTCATAATCTAATTGCCAAATAGATTCTAGCTTTTTAACATCAAGCTTTCCTCTTAACTCTTCATGACATTCGGTCTCCTTGATTTTAGCTATGATCTCCTCCTTGTAATTTATTGTATAGAGAGTATAACGGCACATGTTATTACCTCAACAGTGTAATTCTCTACTATTAGTATATAGCGTTAGGCTTGACACCTTGCATTATTTTTATAGAAATGATATTAAAAGAGTTGTTTACATCTAATTAAAAAAAGGTTTCTACATAATGTAGAAACCTTTTCCTAAATTATATTTATTATTTTGATGCATATTCAGCAAGTTCTTCAAGTTCTTCTTTTGAGAATAAATACTTGCTGCTACAGAATGGACATACAATTTCAGCTTGACCATCTTCTTCAGCCATTTCAAGTAAGTCTTTTTTACCTACTGTGATAAGCGCTTTCTCCATACGTTCTTTTGAACAATCACATTCAAATACTACTTCACTACGGTCCATAATTTCAATTTCACCAAGTAATTGTTCTAATACATACTCGATAGATTGACCTTTTTCAAGACGTTCTGTAAGAGATTTAAAATCTTTGATTTTGTTTTCAAGTGCTGTAATAGCTTCGTCTTTTGCATTTGGAAGTACTTGAATGATAATACCACCAGCTTGTTTAATTGAGCAGTCTACATCCACAAGTACACCAAGCATAACTACTGAGTTTGTTTGCTCTGATACTGCAAAGTAGAAGCTGAGATCTTCTGCGATTTCACCTGAAAGCATTGGTACTTGTCCTGAATATGGCTCTTTAAGACCAAGATCTTTAATAACTGTCATTCCAGCATTACCGATAGCTTTTGCTACATCAAGTTTACCAAATTCATTAAGTGGAAGGTCAATGTGTGGGTTGTAAGCATAACCTTTTACTTTACCAGATCCATTAGCTTCTACTACGATACCGCCAATAGGTCCATCTCCTTTAATAATGATACATACTCTATCACGATCATTTTTTAACATATGTCCCATCATAGCTGCACCAGTTAATGTTCTACCAAGTGCTGCTGATACTACTGGAGATGTTTGGTGACTTTCACAAGCTGTATTTACAAGTGTTCTTGTATTGGCACCAAAAAATCTAAAGTTACTTTCTTTATCGATACCTCTAATCATGTAATCTTTATTTTGTTTCATTATTTTACTTCCTTTCTTTTCCCTTGTTCTCTTGCAATAAAAGTTACTCTTTGACTGTCTTCACGTACTGGGTTAAAGCTATATTCATCATATGCCCCAATAAACTCGAGTCCTGCTTCTTTAATAAGCTCTATCATGCGTTCAACGCTGTAAGCTCTTTGATAATGTGTTTCCACAGCGCGGTCATATCTTCCATCTTCTTCATCTTGAATAAAGAAACTCACTTCGTATTCATTAATACCTTTTTCTTCATCATAATAGTTTTCCCAAATATAGGCTGACGCTGCTTCTTGCTGTGCAAACACACGATTCCCTAATACTTCTTTATATTTATAAGGTGTATTAATATCAAAAACAAGAAGTCCTTCTGGCTCTAAGTAGTTGTTCACCCATTTTAAAGTACTTAAAACATCTTTTTCATCTAATAAATAGTTTATGCAGTCACATGCACTATAAATAAGGTCTACTGTCCCATAAAGTTCAAATTGAGACATGTCTTGCATAAGG
>CALGWE010000233.1:0-2380 GCA_937935915.1 uncultured Clostridia bacterium | reverse complement strand
CATTATATGAAAGCGTTAAATAGTGAGGGGGCTTAGTAGATGGGATATACGTTAGTAGAAAAAATCTTAATGAAAAATACTGGACTTGCTGCCATAAAGCCAGGGCAACTTGTAACTGTAAATGTGGATCATACTATGGTGCATGATTTATTTGTACCTTTTGTAAGAGATAAGTTTTATGAAATGGGTTTTAAAAAGGTATGGGCCCCTAATAAAATTGCCTTTATTTATGACCACCTTGTACCTACAAGTTTTATAGAAGATTCTAGACATCATCAAATAGGCAATGCATTTGCTAAGGAGCAGGGGATTAAAAAGATGCATCATGGAGAAGGGGTATGCCATCAGCTGATGCCGGAACTTGGGTATGCCAAACCTGGGAATATTGTATTTGGTACAGATTCACATACAACCACCTATGGGGGAATTGGTTGTTTTTCAACTGGCATAGGTTATACAGAAATGGCATCTATATTTGGAACGGGTAAGTTATGGGTCAAGGTACCTGCTACCATTAAATTTGTGATAAATGGTAAGTTGAGAAAAGGTGTCTATGCCAAGGATATTATCCTTAAAATCATAGGGGATATAGGTGCTGATGGGGCAACTTATAAAGCCATGGAATTCGCAGGGACAACAGTTGAAGCAATGAGCGTAGCTTCACGTATGACTTTATGTAATATGGCTATTGAAGCAGGGGCTAAAATAGGTATTGTGGCCCCAGATGAGAAAATATGTGAATTTAGTAACGTAGCCTTAGAAGAGATTCAAGATTTATATAGTGATGAGGATGCTGTATATGATCAAATTTATTATTATAATGCGGAAGATATTGAGCCTTATGTGGCTTGCCCTTCTAATGTAGACAATGTAAAAAGTATTTCTAAGTTAGAAGGAACACCTATAGACCAAGGCTTTTTAGGTTCTTGTACCAATGGGAGATTAGAGGATTTAGCAGTCGCGGCTAAGATATTAGAAGGCAAAAAGATTTCACCCTTTACCAAGTTTATTGTGACACCGGCTAGTCAAAAGGTTTATTTAGAAGCAGTTCAAAAAGGTTATATCAGTACATTCATTAAAGCAGGGGCCATCATCATGCCTTCAGCATGTGGTTTATGCTGTGGGAGAAGCGGAGGAATTGTAGCTGAAGGAGAAAGGGTAATTGCAACTAATAATCGTAATTTCTTAGGTCGGATGGGGAGTTCAAAAGCAGAAATCTTTTTAGCCTCCCCAGCCACAGTAGCGGCTTCTGTATTAATGGGGAAGATTACAGATCCAGGCAAAATCAATTAATAGAGTATAGTAGACCATTTTAGTTAATAAACAGCTAAGATGGTCTTTATGATTTAAGAAATAAAAGATAAAACGATTAGATTTTTATATTTTAAATATTTGAAAAATGATATACTAGGTGTATTAAGCCTTGTCAAAACATATAAAAAGGTTAATAAACATAAGGCTTTAAAAGATAGGGGAGAGGCATATGGAATTTAATGAATTAATTGAGATTGCTACACAAACTTTAAATCCTAGAGCATTATCAGATAGCGCAGAAGCAGGTTCTGTGGCAGCTGCTTTAGTAACTGATAAGGGAAATGTTTATAAGGGAGTATGCATTGATATACCTGGCTCTATAGGATTTTGTGCAGAGCATGCAGCCATAGCAGCAATGATTACAGCAGGGGAAAGTAGAATTGAAAAGATAGTAGCAGTATGTGAGGGAGAAGGCATTGTAGCACCTTGTGGTAGATGCAGAGAATTTATGTATCAGATTAATCATGACAACCTAAATACACAGGTGCATTTACATAATCAGATTGTAAGTTTAGAAGAGTTATTACCTCATATTTGGAAGGATTAAGTTACAAATATCAAAATAACTTATAGTGAAACCTAGAGGGGGAGGCAGAAATGAAGATTAGATATGTAGAACATGAAGATAAAGAATTCGTAATGAGTATTGATCAGCATGTAAATGACTTACAATATGAAAATCGAGTTTATACAAAAAGTGGCTATGTTATGTGGCAAGAGGAATGCCCTGTTGGGGTTATGATGTACACTGTACTTTGGGATAACTTACCTTTCTTAAACTTTATTTGTGTAAAAGAAGAATATAGAGGTAAAGGCTATGCTACAGAGGCCATGAAACAGTGGGAAGAAGATATGAAAGCACAAGGTTATAAGATGGTGCTTATTTCAACTCAAGTAGATGAGAGTGCCCAATACTTTTACCGCAAATTAGGCTATATAGATTGTGGTGGCTTATTATTTAATGACACGCCTTTTGAGCAACCTATGGAAATGTTTATGAGAAAAGTGCTTTAGACCAGCTAGTTATTGTCAATGATAATTGTTAAAAAATCTTTTTGAATGTTGA
>CALGWE010000232.1:0-1678 GCA_937935915.1 uncultured Clostridia bacterium | reverse complement strand
AATTACCAATTGGTGTTTATGTGGCACAAGTTACCCCAGGTGGTAGTGCAGATGTAGCAGGCATCCAAGCAGGAGATATTTTATTTGAATTTGATGGAACTCAGATTACAGATATGAATCAACTTAAATCACTTATTGGGAATAAACGTGTAGGTGATAAAGTAGAAATAAAGGTTGTACGTAATAAAGAAAAGAAAATCTTTAATGTGACATTAAAAGCAACACAGCAAACAACGGTTCAACCTAGTACACCAAGATTATATTAATCATGTAAAAGAGCTGCTATTTTATTTAAGCAGCTCTTTTTACATGAGACGTTGAAATTATAGGATAGATTTGGTACTATTACTTGTAGAAGCAGATAGGGAGAGATCAATATGTTAACAATCAGTGCATTAAAACCTAAACAAATATTAAAGAATAAAAATGGTAAAGACTATTGTACGGTACGACTTCAAGACTGTACAGGAACAATAGATGGTAAAATATGGTCAATGCATAGCGGCATAATGCCTTTTGAAGTAGATGATGTTGTAGAAGTTGAAGGAGAAGTAATTTTATATCAAGAAAACCTTCAATTTAATATAAGTACTATTAAAAAAGTAGAAGAAGGTGGTTATAATTTAAAAGATTACTTACCACATACTAAAAAAGATATTGATAGTTTGGAAAATGACCTATTAGCAATGATTGATTGTGTACAAGATACATATATCAAGAAGCTACTTGAGAGTATTTTTTGTGAGCAAAGTATTTATGAGCGTTTCAGACAACATAGTGCGGCTAAAAGTGTACATCATGCTTATTTAAGTGGATTATTGGAACATACTGTGACCGTAACGAAAATAGGTATGCAAATGGCAGATTTATATGATCATGTCAAGAAGGATTATGTGATAGCAGGTTGTTTACTACATGATATTGGTAAACTTTATGAGCTCACACCATTTCCAAAAAATGATTATTCTGATGAAGGGCAACTTATAGGGCATTTAGTGATGGGGGCAGAGATTATTCATGATAAAGCAAGAGAGATTCCAGATTTTCCAAGAGAAATTGAAATGCTACTTAAACATATTATTATTGCCCATCATGGAGAATATGAATATGCTTCACCTAAACGCCCTAAATGCATTGAAGCAATGATTGTACATTTAGCAGATTACTCAGATTCTAAGCTTAAGATGTTAGAAGAGATGCTCCAGGTAGCACCAATAGATGAAGCTTATATTGGATATAATAAAATATTAGGAAGAAATATTCGTCAAATTAAATAATGAAGGATAAAAAGAAACAAAAAATAGGTCCTAGGAATAACAGTTTAAAAATATCTGCTAATGAAGTAAATCGCTTTGTGTATTGTCCTTATCAGTGGTATTATAATCGTTATTATGGTCAAAGCGCTTTAAAAGAAAAGTATAAAGCACTTAAAGATAAAAATAGTAAGATAGAAAGTCAATTTAAAAAGGGCCTTCGTTTTCATAAGCATTATTACATGCAGTATCGTGTAAGACGGATTATGCAATTAGTCGTAATGCTTACTCTTATTGGTTTAAGTATATGGGCGGTGATGAAATGGCATTAATCGGACAATTCATAGGGATTAGTTTCATGACAGCTATTTTATGGCTAGGACTAAGACCTACTATTACAGAAAAGCATAAAAAAGAAGTAGGTG
>CALGWE010000231.1:0-1770 GCA_937935915.1 uncultured Clostridia bacterium | reverse complement strand
TACCTGTGGAGTAATTTATTGATACGCTTAGTGAAGATAATCAATGCGGTTTTAAGTCGAGTGTTTGAGTGAGCGAAGCGAGCGAGTTTTCGACTGTTGCATTGATTATCAAACTTAGCGTATCACAAATTACGGAAGGAGTAGCCTAAAATCACCACGAACCCAGCTTACATTTGGATACACAGGATAGAAAAAGAAAAAGTTAATATATTTACTTTGAATTGTACGTTCAGCCTTATTTACACGTATACACTTATATACTTATAAATATACAAAGAGAGTGTCGCAAAATGCAACACTCTCTTTTGTATTTAGTCTCTATTATTTAGTCTTACTATAATTATTAGATGTATGATATATAATAATAGGCCTATGAAAGCAATGCTCATCATTACATACATCCACTGATGAATATTGGGTGCATTATTATCAGCTAAAACACCTGCAAACAAAATGCCAAAGTACATAGCTATGCCGCATAAAGTATTTACGATTACATCACCTATTTGAATCCATTTACATTTAGGTGTTATCTCACGTTTTCTTACATAAAAAGCCTTAATTACATTAATAGCTATAATCACTAAAAGCATACTATATGCTATAAAAATATAATTAAAGTAAGACATAATATCTGCTAAGCTACTTACCTCTTGCATAATCTCCCCTTCTGCTTTATATCTAGTTTCTAAGTTAAAAATAAACGTAAGAAAGCTAGATAACTTACCTATTACCTAGCCCTCTTATCTTAATCCTTTATTATTTTAATGTATTAGAAATTATTTTGTTCTAATTACTTCTACTTTATAACCATCTGGATCTGTTACGAAATAATAATGTGGTGCTTCACCTGGAAGTCCTTTAAGTGGTGTTACTTCGTAACCCATTTCAATATGTTTGTCTCTTGCAGCTTCTAAATCCTCTGTACCTACTGCAATATGACTGAAACCATTTCCTAACTCATATGGTTTTTCTGGATTGTAGTTATAAGTAAGCTCTAATTCATAACTGCCTGTTTCATCAGTTAAGTATACTAATGAAAATTCATGTTCTGGGAAGTCTTTTCTGCTTGATTCTACAAAGCCAATACCTTCTTTATAGAATTTTAATGATTTTTCTAAGTCCATTACACGAATACATGTGTGAAGCATTTTCATAGTCTGAATCTCTCCTTATTTCTAAATAGTTTATTTCAGTTTATTATAACATAACTTTGTACTAAAGTTCTATTTCTAACATTACTGGGCAATGGTCTGAACCCATAATTTCTGTATGAATTTCTGCTGCTCTTAAATTGTCCTTTAAACTTTCTGAAACTAAGAAATAATCAATACGCCATCCCGCATTTTTTTCTCTTGCTTTAAAACGGTATGACCACCAACTATACATGCCTTCTTTGTCTTTATAAAAATATCTAAATGTATCTATAAATCCAGCATTTAAAAGCTCATTAAACTTCCCGCGTTCTTCATCACTAAAGCCGGCATTGCCACGATTTGTCTTTGGATTCTTAAGGTCAATTTCATTATGTGCCACATTTAAGTCGCCACATACTACTACAGGTTTACTTTCTTCTAACTTTTTAAGATATGCTCTAAAAGCATCTTCCCACTCCATGCGATATGCAATTCTAGCGAGTTCACTTTGAGCGTTTGGCGTATATACAGTAACCATATAAAACTTTTCAAATTCTAGAGTAATTACACGCCCTTCTTTATCATGTTCTTCAATTCCCAAACCATAGGTGACAGTAAGAGGCTTGACTTTAGA
>CALGWE010000230.1:0-2498 GCA_937935915.1 uncultured Clostridia bacterium | reverse complement strand
TGGGATGGCAAGAACATATAGTTTTGAAAATAGTTTTAAAGAGATTCCAATGTTTTGGGGAGAGTTTAATGCCCAGTATGCCGAAAATCTATATCACCAAATACCAGAAGCATGTATTGGGATGTATGGGGTTTGCTTAGAGCCAGTAGAAGGCAGCAATGAATTTAAGTATTTAATTGCAGGAGATTATAAAGGTGGCAAAGTACCAGAAGGTTTAGAAGTTGTAGAATTACCAGCTTATATTTGGGCAAAATTCAAATGCGTTGGGCCTATGCCACATACATTACAACAATTAAATCAGAGAATTTATAGTGAATGGGTACCAAATAATCCAAAGTATGCACTTGCAGCAGGTTTAAATATTGAAGTGTATTCTATGGGAGATCCAAGCTCAGAAACGTATGAAAGTGAGATTTGGGTGCCTGTTAAAGAAAAATAAACCTGCCAAATGTGAGCAAGGTATGACAAGAATAAAGATTATAGGAGACTTACAATAGAGTCATCAAAACAAAGAAAAGAGGAAATAAATATGATGACACAAAAAGTAAGTTATTATGAAGTAAAAGGAACACATTATGAAATAGGTAGGCAGCTTGCGAGGAAAGCAGCTACCAAAGGTGCTTTCTTGCCAGCGCCAGCTTTCTGGGGAGAAAAAGAACTTGAAGAAGCTTTAGCATTATATGATCAGTATTGTCCAGGTATAGTGGAGGAATTAAAAGGTTACGCAGAAGCTTCAGGTGGCAAAATCAAAGATATCGCGTATACGTGGATGAGTTATTTAGTGCCAAGATGCTCTGGACTTATTGTACTAGGTAGTCAGATGAATGATGGACATACAAGGCTGGCTAGAAACTATGAATTTAGTGTGGGGACTGATGAAGAAGTCACACTTTGTAAGACAATGGTAGAAGGAAAGTATGCACATATCGGTGGTGCGGTAGCTGTCTTTGGCAGACATGAAGGCATTAATGAATGTGGTTTAGCCGTGTCCATGTCTTCATGTGGCTTGCCTGTAAGTAATCTACAAGGTATGCGCCCAGCAGGCATTAAGGGACTTCAGTTTTGGGCGGTTATTCGTAGTCTTTTGGAAAACTGCAAGAACGTAGATGAAGCCTTGAAAGCCGCTTTAGAAATGCCAATTGCTTTTAATATTAATTTATATTTAGCAGATGCCAGTGGTAAGGCAGCACTTCTGGAAACAATGAATGGCAAGGTGGCTTATGAAATGATTGATCAAAGTACCACTAAGAAATTTTTATATGGTACTAATCATATTGCGATTCCAAGCTTTCAAAAAGAAGAACCTATGGCGATGGAAAACTCTATTGTTCGTTTCAATACACTCAAAGCATTTACAGAAAGCCATGAGACTTTAAATGAACAAGACATTAAAGACTTACTCCTTGCCAAGTATCCTGAGGGGATGACTTGTTATTACTATGATGGTTGGTTTGGCACAGTGAAGTCTATGGTTATGGACACAGTGGCACGTAAATTAAGTGTCTGCTGGTTTGGTAGGGCGGAAAATGGTTGGGAAGAGTATACCTTTGATGAAGCAATCAAAGAACACAGCGAAGAAAAGTATATTGAAAAAGAAGCAGTAGTAGAAGCTGTTTTTGCCATGAAAAACTTATAAAAAAAGGGAGTAGGTGAAACGTAAAGTTTACCTGCTCCCTGCTTTATTTAATAAGACCCAATAAATCTTTAAGTGAATGAATCGTGTAGTTTGGTTTAATATTACTAGTGTTCACAGCACCATGCCTACAAATCCAACAAGTATCAATGCCGGCTAGATTTCCACCTTTAATATCAGCAGTAAGGGAATCACCGATGATGAGTGCTTTCTTTGGATTGAAGTCTTGAATATTTTCTTTTACATGTTTAAAGAAGTCTACAGATGGCTTTGTTGCACCCACTGCTTCTGAGATAAAGGCTTTTTGAAGGTATTCACTTAAGCCGGAATCACTAAGTCTAGTTGTCTGCATATCAATTAAACCATTGGTAATCACATAAAGTTTATGTGTTTTATTTAGTTCTTGAAGCACTTCATGAACATCTGGCATTTCTTGAATACCTTTACTGAGATAGCTATGATAAGTGCTTTCGAAATCTACACCATCTACTTTCATATCATAGCAGGCTAATAATTTCTCAAATCGTGAATTAACAACTTCATCCACTGTCATTTCACCACGTTCTGCAGCTTGCCATAATTGATGATTGATCGTTTTATAGGTGTTATATAATTCTTCAGTATAGTGAATTCCTTTATCAGCCATAGTATTTTTAAAGGATATAGCCTCATTGGCATCAAAATCAAGAAGCGTATTGTCTACGTCAAATAATAGTATTTCATACTTCATATGTATACCTACCTTTCTATAATATCTAGTATATACATAATTGTTTACGGACATATATTATAAATTTTTGTATGTTTAGTTTTAATGGGCTTTACAAGACCATTCGGTTACTTCTAATTTCATAACACAAACAGC
>CALGWE010000229.1:0-1046 GCA_937935915.1 uncultured Clostridia bacterium | reverse complement strand
TATATACTGAGAATTCTTGATTAATTACTTTTATTCTCATTTGCATCCTCACTTTCTATTGTCTAATAAATTTCTTCTTTTCATTATAGCACTTTTAATAGATTGATTTCTCATATAAAATATCAAATATGTGTTGACAATAGCTTCAAGTAGTTGTAAAGCCACCCTTGCTTGGGTGTGGAGGGGTTTTTATTAGATATTTTTTATTAGATTAAAAATGTGTTTTTATATTCTTATCCATATATATGTCATAATGACTCACTATTCCTCCTTGAAATAGCAAAAAAATAAACACCTAAAAGGTGTTATCATATCTTTTAGGTGTTTATTTTTTCCCTACAACAATAAAGTGTGGGCTCATCCCCATCATTTCAGGTGCATGTTCTGTAAGATGAATAATCTCTAGCAATCTCTTTCTACTTGCTGCGTCTTCCCATTTTTCATCTAAACAAGGTGTAAACCAAATGCACCCTTCTACTGCATGGGCATTAATGATTGAAAAACCTGCTTGCTGCATTTCAGCTTACATACTTTTAGGTGTTGTAAAATATGCCTCGGCAATTAAATAAGGATATGCTTTCGGACGATTATGCTTTCCTGTTGTTAATTCCTCATGTAACATACCAAAGAAATCTGTCTCATCAATTAAGTTATTTTGTGTACCATATACAGATAATGCCCATGTTGTTGAACTATATTTTGAAATACCTGCTGCTATTAATAGGCCATCTTTCCTTAAAACTCTATAAGCTTCCTTTAAAGCTAAAGCACGATCACTTTCATTTTGTAAATGATAAAGAGGCCCTAACAATAACACTACATCTGCACTTTCATCGGGCCTATTAATTTTTCTCGCATCACCAACTTCGGCAATAAACGTATTTTCTTGCATCATTTCCTTTTTAGCAAACGCTACTGCCCCATCTGCTAATTCAATGAGATGTACCTGATGGCCTGCTTTTGCTAACCATGCTGCATATACACCGATTCCACCACCAATATCATAAATCTCAGACTGCTCTTTGATATATTGCGTTATAATTTCT
>CALGWE010000228.1:0-3368 GCA_937935915.1 uncultured Clostridia bacterium | reverse complement strand
CAAGACAAGGAATACGTGAGCTGGGGGCAAAGGATTTAGATTTAGCTATTTTAGAAAATGTAGGGAATCTAGTTTGCCCAGCAGAATTTGATACAGGGGCATGTAAAAATGTTATGATTCTTTCAGTACCAGAAGGACATGATAAACCATTAAAATACCCTTTAATTTTCACAGTATGTGATGCACTGATTATTAATAAGATAGATGTAATGCCTTATTTTGATTTTGATATGGAAAAGGTTATGGAATATGCACATTGTCGTAATCCAAAGCTTAAGATTTTCCCTATTTCAGCCAAAACAGGTGAAGGGGTAGATGCCTTCTGCGATTGGCTTAAAAATGAAGTAGAAGATTGGAATAAATAGAAGGAGGTGGGCATGTACCTTACTATCTACGCCTTCCGTAATTTATGATACTCTAAGTTTGAGAAGTAAAGAAACGGTGTGAACTCACTGCGCTACGCTACGTTCAGACAGCACACCTAAAACCTCTTTACTTCTCTTCACTAAGAGTATCAATAAATTACTCCAGAGGTAGACTAGTAGGGCACATGCCCACCTCTTCTATTTAGACAATCTGGTGAGAGCGAAAGAGAAAAGTTAATGTATTCATTTTGATAGTAGATAGAATATAGTCTACGAATATAAATAAAGGTATTAATATAAGTATAAGTTTAATAATGATTTACTAGTTTAGTGATTGAATCATTGGATAATAAAAAAGAGTGCCACGCAAAATGGTTGAGCATTTTGCGTGGCACTCTTCTTGGTATGTTAATTAAGCAAGTACTACTTTGTGGAATACTTTTTTACCTTTTTGGATAAGGAGTTCATTTTCTTTGAATGAATCTACTGTGATCATTGCAGCTGGGTCTGTTACTGCTGTGCCGTCTAATTTAACCCCACCTTGAGTAACGAGGCGACGTCCTTCTGAACGAGATGGTACAAGTTTTGTAGTTTGAAGAAGTGTTAAGATGTCCATACCTTCAGCAAAGTCAGCTTGTGCCATTTCTGTTGTAGGGATAGAACCACCGTGTGCACCACCCATGAAGAGAGCTTTTGCAGCTGTTTGAGCTTTTACAGCTTCTTCTTCACCATGAACGATTTTTGTGACTTCGAAAGCAAGTCTTTCTTTAGCAGCATTAATTGCAGCACCTTCTACATTTGTAATCGCTTCGATTTCGTCCATTGGGATGAATGTAAGAAGTGATAAACAACGTTTAACGTCCGCATCTGCTACATTACGCCAGTATTGGTAGAAGTCATATGGAGATGTTTTTTCTGGATCAAGCCATACAGCACCATTTTCTGTTTTACCCATTTTCTTACCTTCGCTATTTGTAAGGAGAGAGAATGTCATACCAAATGATTGGTCACCGTGAAGTTTTCTTACAAGTTCAACCCCACCAAGAATGTTAGCCCATTGATCGTTACCACCAAGTTGTAATTTACAGTTATAACGTCTGTAAAGTTCTAAGAAGTCATATGATTGCATAAGCATATAATTGAATTCTAAGAATGTTAAACCTCTTTCAAGACGTTGTTTGTAACATTCAAATGTAAGCATACGGTTAACTGAGAAGTGTACACCGATATCTCTTAAGAATTCAATGTAGTTAAGGTCACGAAGCCAGTCAGCATTATTTACCATAAGGGCTTTATCATCTTCGAAAGAGATGAAACGAGACATTTGTTTTTTGAAACATTCAACGTTGTGGTCAATTGTTTCAACAGTCATCATTTTACGCATGTCTGATTTACCTGTTGGGTCACCAATCATCGCTGTACCGCCACCAAATAGGGCAATAGGACGGTGACCTGCTTGTTGCATGTGCGCCATGGCCATAACTGTTACAAAGTGTCCTACATGTAAACTATCAGCAGTTGGGTCGAAACCAATGTAAAAGCTGATTTTTTCCTTTCCTAAAAGTTCACGAATTTCTTGTTCATGAGTTGTTTGCTCAATGAATCCACGTTCTAATAATACGTCATATACGTTTCTCATATTGAAACCTCCTATAAATAATTTTAGGTGAATTTTTCCATATAAAAAGGGCTAACTCAAGTCCTAAGGACGAGTTAACCCGTGGTACCACCTTAATTTACAAACAAAATGTTTGCCTCATAGCCGATAACGGGGCAAGCCGGACACGCAACTCCAAAGTTGTATTTCATAAAATAAATATATATGTGTTCACACCAACCACACACTCTCTGAAAAAATAATTTATTTACTACTAGGTCTTTATCATCGTTTTTGTGTTTATTTAGTTAGCCTTTATATTAGCATAAGCATAGGGGTATTTCAAGACCTAGAATAAAAAATCAGAAAACAACTAGAAAAAAGTCCTTTCATCATGTAAAATGTTCGTATAGTAGAAAATAATGAAAATTCAGTATAGATATTAATATGGGAGGCAACATAATGTATAAAATAAGTAAGGGGAGCCCTATACTAGGATGTACTATAGATGAAAAGGGAGCCAACTTTGGTATATACTCAGATGTGGCAGCAAAAATGCAACTAGAAATCTATGCAAACGGACCTCAAGATGCATGTGTTAGTAAAATTATTTTAGAACGTGATGAACATGTACAAGAGCATATTTTTAATGTACGGGTAAGTGGTGTAAAAGAAGGGATGGGGTATATATGGCGTCTAATAGATAGTGCAGGAAATATTTCTAAGCCCCTTATCGACCCTTATGCTTATGGGATTGATCAAATCGAAAGTGAAGAGGGAGGATATTATAATATTGTTATAGGCTATCATATGAATGAAAGTCCGAGACCATGTGTACCTTGGAAAGATAGTATCATTTATGAAATGCATGTAGGACATTTCACCAATCATGAATCATCAGGCATTGATGATGCTGAAAAGGGAACGTTTACAGGCCTTATGAAGAAGCTGCCTTATTTAAAGTCCCTAGGGATTACAACCCTAGAATTACTCCCTATTTTTAAATGGTATCCTTATACAATCAAAAATATCAATCCAAATACAGGGGAAAAGTTACAGGATGAATGGGGTTATAATACTATTGGATTTTTTGCGGTAGATGAACGTTATAGCATTGAGAAAAATGGGTATGCTGCATATAAAGAGTTTAAAGCATTAGTTGAGGCAGCGCATAATTTAGGTTTAGAAATTATACTAGATGTGGTTTACAATCATACAGGTGAGGGCGGTGAAAATGGGGCGCCTTCTAGTTTTAAAATTTTAAGTCCTAAGACATATTATAAATTTGAGCATAATGGTGGGTATCGTAATTGTTCAGGAACAGGTAATACCTTCTATACCAATCACCCTGTTGTAAAGAAACTCATTTTAGATAGCTTAAGATATTGGGTTGTTTGCATGGGTGT
>CALGWE010000227.1:0-2182 GCA_937935915.1 uncultured Clostridia bacterium | reverse complement strand
CAGAATATGTTTTCTTAGATGGGGACTATTCACAAATTGAATTACGTGTCCTTGCCCATATTTCAGGAGATGCCACATTAATTCATGGTTTCAAAGAAAACTTAGACGTTCATACATTAACAGCTTCTCAAGTTTTCCATGTGCCATTTGATGAAGTAACAAGTGAACAAAGAAGTAATGCAAAAGCCGTTAACTTTGGGATTGTTGGTATTAGTGCGTTTGCCCTTTCAGAAGATCTTAAGATTTCACAAAAAGAAGCACAAGCTTATATTGATGGTTACTTTGCAAAATATCCTAATATCAAACAATATATTGATACAACCATTGACTTTGCTATGCGTAATGGTTATGTAGGCACTATGTTTAATCGCAGGCGTGAAATTCCTGAAATTTTAGCAAGTAATTATAATATGCGTGAATTTGGGAAACGTGTAGCAATGAATACACCAATCCAAGGAACAGCAGCAGATATTATTAAAATAGCTATGGTAAATGTGTATCAAAAACTTAAAGACCTCAATCTGAAGTCAAAACTGATTTTAACTGTACACGATGAGCTTTTAATTGAGACACATCGTAGTGAAGTTGAGATTGTGAAAAATCTTCTTAAAGAAGAAATGGAAAATGCTGTTTCACTAAGTGTACCTTTATATGTAGATGTACATGAAGGTGAAAACTGGTTAGAGGTAAAATAAATTTAATGGAGGTGCTAAATGAAAGTTATAGGCATTGTAGGGGGCATAGGAGCAGGTAAAACAACAGTTGCTGCAAATCTTATGCAACTGATACCTATTGAAGTCATTGAAGCAGATACCATTGGACATGAAATACTTTTAAAAGGCCAGGCTGCTTATGAACCTGTTCTAGCAGCCTTTGGTACCTCTATTTTAGATGAAAACGGTGAAATTGTCCGTAAAAAATTAGGGGCTATTGTATTTAGTGATTCAGGTAAGTTACAATTACTCAATGAAATTACACACCCTATTATTCGTGAGGAAATAGAAAGACGTATTGCATGGTTTAAAATGGCTGCGCCAAATCATCATATTTTATTGGAAGCTGCCTTACTGATTGAAAGTGGGCTCATTGAACTTGTAGATACAGTGATTGCTGTTTATGCAGATGAAAATGTACGTGTTAAGCGTGTCATGGCAAGAGAAGGGCTCACAGATGCAGCAGTAAGAGATCGTATTAAAGTGCAGAAACAATGGGAAAGTTTCAAAGAAGTAGCAGATTTCGTAGTAGATAATAGTATTTCGCTTGAACATACAAAAAAACAGTTAGAAGAAATACTGAGGGTTTTATAAAACATAGAACAAGGAGGAATCCAATATGAAAAAGCGTCATAAAATATTTTTGATGCTCATCATGTTACTTATTTTACTTGTGGGTTGTACGGGTCAAACAGAAAAAGAAGAAGTCGTACAAACACCAGAATCAGTTGTGACAGAAGAAGAGACAACGGGTACATCAACTGTTTCAAAAGAAAATGAAATGATTCTGGCAATGAATACACCGACTACATTACATCCACTTTATAACTTACCAGAGAATGTTCAGCAAGTTTTAATGTTAGTATTTAGCCCACTAATTAACATTGAAGAAAATGGGACAATTAGCAGTAATATTGCTAAGTCTTGGATGGTGAATGAAACAGAGACAGCAGTTACAATTACTTTAAGAGATGATGTAAGATTTCATGATGGTCAGCCGCTGACAACAGCTGATGTGATTTATACATTACAGCAAATTCAGCAAATACCAGATAGTCCTTATAAAAGTGCAGTAGATAATATTGCTTCTATGGAACCAATTGATACTTATACATTAAAAATAGTGTATAAACAAGCCTTTAGCGGTATACTTCAGACACTATTTTTCCCTGTTATTCCAAAACATATTTATGATGTGAAAGAACAAGTGTGATTTTAGCACCTATTGGCTGCGGACCATATATTTTTGAGGATTTTACAGCCTCAAAGCGTATGTCACTTAAAGCAAATGCCAATTATTTTAAAGGAAAACCACTTATTGAATCTGTACAAGTCAAGATTATTCCAGATGAAGAAAGTAGTTTATATGCCTTTAAACAGGGACTTATTGATGTGGTCTACACAGATATTACAGAATGGGGTAAATACGCCAATAGTAAAGGCACAACATCCTATGAAATGGCATCCAA
>CALGWE010000226.1:0-3024 GCA_937935915.1 uncultured Clostridia bacterium | reverse complement strand
GCCATATGTAACGGTGTGACTAATGTACGACCCTGCCCAATGGCTGTTGCTGCTTTCTCAAAATCAGTGTCCTTAGAGTTTAATGAAAACTTGCTTTGTGAATAAGGCATATCAAAATTTAGTTTTTCATTAAATCCGAGTTTTTCAGCAGCTGCTCTAAGCTCTCCTACTGAAAGCTGCTGGCCTAATTTTACAAAATAACTATTACATGATTTTGCAAAAGCAGTTTCTAAATCTACTTCACCATGAGCTGTATGATCATAACATGCGATAGTATATTCATCTCCACTTACTTCACCTGTACAATTATAGGTAAAGTCTAATGGTTTATCACCTTGTTTTTCAATATATGCTAAAGCTGTGACAACTTTAAAAATAGACCCTGGTGGATAAAGTCCTTGTGTGGCGCGATTAACAAGTGGTGTATTTTCTTCATCTGTACGCAGATATTCCCAGTCTTCTACAATATTATTTGGATCAAATCCTGGACTTGCATACATGGCACGAATTTTCCCTGTAGAAGGTTCTAGTACTACAATGCCGCCTCTTTGTCCAGATAATGCTTCTGCTACGGCGCTTTGATAACGGTCATCTAAAGTCAGCACTACATCTCGCCCTTCAAATTTTTCTTCTAAAAAGGCCGCTTTAAATAATGAGCTTACACTATAGTCTGGATAAAGTAATTGGGAATTGGCTAAAGCTTCTGCCCCTATTTTTCCATTTGTACAATACCCTACTGCATGGGCATATAGTTTACCTTTTGGATAAACACGTGTTTCTCCATCCTCAGTTGTCGCAAGCACCTCTAAATTAGTGTCATAGATGGTCCCACGAATCACTTCTTCTGCCATAGTATTGAGTCTCGTATTTTGTGGATGTGCTGCAATTTGCTTTTCCTTAGCTACTGTGAAATAAATAAAATAGCCAATTAAAAGTGCAAACATAGCCACAAATATACCTGTAATCACATAAATAATTTGTTGATCCTTTGTGACCTTTATTTCTTTTCGCGTTTGCCTTGTTACTTCTTTTTTATTTTTCCTCACCTTAGTTTCCACCTTTTTTATCATCATTAACTCTACCTTTATAAGAGAAATACGTAATAAGTCCAATCATTCCCATACTTACTACGGCTGAAGTACCACCTGCACTTAAAAATGGACTTGTAATCCCTGTAAGTGGAATCAGTTTCATAACTCCACCAATAATAATAAATACTTGTACGGCAAAGATTGTTGCAATCCCTACAATAATTAAGCGATAAAAGGCATGAGTATAACGAAATGCAACTTGAATACATAATAAAATAACGCCTAAATAACCCAGTAAAATAACGATTCCCATGAGATTTCCAAACTCTTCACAAATAGCCGCAAATATATAGTCAGATGTGGCAAGAGGTATTTTATTAGGTACCCCCCTTGTTAAACCACTTCCAAGCCATCCCCAAGTGCCCATAGCAAAAAGTCCTTGTACAACTTGATATCCTTTACCACTAATATCTGCCCACGGGTCAAGCCAAGCTTCTACCCTTACTCTTACATGGGAAAAGGCAAAATAACCACCTATACTACCTACTGCTCCTGCTAATAATCCTAAACAAGGTAGCAGTGCACTACGCGTTGCCATAAATAACATCATGAGTGCTGTGAGGTAATATAATAACGCTGCCCCTAAGTCACGTTGTAAAACTAAACAACCTAATGCACCTATTACAACAATTCCAGGGAAAATCAGCCCCTTATAACCTCTTTTTATTTTTTCTCCATCACTGAGCATAGAAGCTAAAAAGAGTACCAAAGCTACTTTTCCTATTTCTGAAGGTTGAAAACTAAAACCACCAATACTCACCCAGTTAGTGGCACCAAGCATTGTTGTTCCTGCTACAAATGGTAAGAACATTGTAACAATCAGTATACCCAAATAAATATATTTATTACCTGGTTTAATCAAAATTGAGAAAATACTTGGGAAGATTAAAGCAACCACCACACCTACAGCATAGGCAAATAATTGTTTTGTTGCTAAATCATGATCTAGTCTTTCTAGCATAATAAAACCAATGTCCATCATAAAGAACATAATTTGCCATAATACAAGTTCATATTGTCTCTTCCAAAGTTTTAAAAGCCATAAGGTGAGCATAATAATCACATACATCACAAGTCCATTAATCACAATGGGTGCTCTTAAGGTCTCATCTGTCTGCTTACCTACTAAAATACTAATACCGGCTAAATGTACAAAGGTAATGCATAAATTTAAAAATCTATTTTTTTCTCTTGTTGTCCCCATATTATAATTCACAAAAGGTCGCATAAAGCTAAAGGCTACTAACATAAAGATAATCCCAAACCCTGCAAATATATAGCGACTTAATAAAATGACTAAATTAAAATAGCCCACACCATTTCCTCCTTATAGTGCTCCTTTAAAGTTAATGCCTTCTAGACTTGCTGGTGTAAATGTTTTTCCTTCTAAATAAGCTGATAAAACTTTATGTGTTTCACTCACATCTTCTTTATTAAATTGAAGGCGTACATTCATTTGATTTTTAATACGTTGCAGCTCACTTGATTTCACCACAATTGGTTCATAACTTAAAATTTGCATCACACAAGCTTCGCAATCTGTTTGAATCGCCCATGGTGTATCTTTACGGTCTTTGATTGTATAAAGTTTCTTTTCTTTTACTTTCTTTTGACAGTTATTTGTATGACGTAAAATACATTGTTGTGAAGTCATCACTGGAATATAACCATATACAATTTTCTCTAAGTTGCCTTCAAGTGGCATAATTTCCTCTAAAGTAAGCTCCGGTGATACCGTTTCACCTGCTACACCTAAGCTTTCCCATAAACCAATGGTTTCATGATTCATAATGTTTAAGTTATAATCAATAACAATTTCTTTTTTACTATCTTTTAAGACATAGTACATCCCATTTGTACGTACTAAATACCCGGTGGCAGCTGTTGTTTCCCAAGATTTAATATCTGATTCAAATCGTTTAAAAGTATTTTC
>CALGWE010000225.1:0-1724 GCA_937935915.1 uncultured Clostridia bacterium | reverse complement strand
TGACCATGTAAATGTACGTGAAGAAATTCAAAAATACTTAAACTGTGACGTTTATGTAGAAAATGATGCAAACTGTGCAGCACTTGGTGAAGCTATTGCGGGTGCAGCAAAAGGTGAAAAAAATGTAGTCGTTGTAACACTTGGAACAGGTGTAGGTGGTGGAATTATCAATGACGGGAAAATCTATCGTGGTGCATTCTGTGGTGCAGGTGAAGTAGGACACCAAGTAATCATTAGAGATGGTATTACTTGTGGATGTGGTAGAAAAGGTTGTTGGGAACAATATGCTTCTGCAACGGCACTTATTCGTCAAGCACAAGAAGTAACTAAAGAACATATTAATAGTAAAATCCTTTCATTTGCTGGTGGAAATATTGAAAACATTTCAGCTAAAAATGTATTTGATGCAGCACAAGCTGGGGATTATATTGCAGCTGAAGTATTAAAAAAATATTTCGAATATGTAGCAATGGGTATTACAAACTTAATTAACATCTTAGAACCTAGTATGATCGTAATTGGTGGAGGTATGAGTGCACAAGGCGATTATTTAGTAAAACCTATTAAAGAATTTGTTCAAGCTGAAATGTATGGTGGTTTATCACTTAAAACTAAAATCAAAGCAGCAGAACTTGGTAATCCAGCAGGTATTATCGGTGCAGCCCTTTTAGGAACAACAATTAAATAAGCATTTAAACTATAAACAAAGCCAGTTGGGAAAGGATGTAATATACCTAACTGGCTTTTTAGTGAGTAAAAACTTAAGCTTTTGCTTACTAAAACCCTATGCTATAATACAAAAGAAAATAGTATGTCAAAAAACAACAAAGAATAGACTGGAGGATATCAATGAGTACAAACGAAGCATTAAGCATTGATGTGCAATTTAAGGCAAGAGATATATTAAGATACAATATGTCTGTGGCTTTAAAAAATATTTTAAATAAACTTTTAATGATTATCGGTAGTTTAGTAGTTGTATACTTCATTTATCAAATGTTTACTGCAAATGAAGGTTGGGATGTGCTACTTGTACCTATTTTAATCTTTATACTTATTCCATGGCGTGTATGGCAAGTAACACTTACACAAATGCAAATGAAGCAATTTGCTTATGGGGTAACTTATATTTTCACTAATGAAAGTGTGACTTTAGATATTGGTGAAGAACAAGATACTGTAAGTTGGGATGCATTTATAAAAGTAGTAGAAACAAAACATGATTTTAGATTATATATGACAGCTATTAGCGCGCAAATCATTCCAAAACATAACTTAACACGTGAAGAAATGCAAAGCTTACGCGAAATAATTAAAAGCGCTAAAGCAGCAGGCACATATGAATTAAAAGCAAAATAGAAAGTAGGCTTATATGAAACGATTATTTCATCTATCTACCGTTAAGAGACAATTAGATTGGTTTGGACATGATTGGGAAAGTATCAAGGAGTTTGTAGAGAAACAAAATATCGAGGGCATTGAATTAGGCCTTACGATGGACTATGATTTAACACAAATTCCAAAGGATATTATTACAGGTGTGCATTTATCTTTTTATCCAATGTGGTTAGATTTCTGGAGACAAGATACGAAAAAGTTACAAAAACTCTTTCATAATGAAGAAGAGATTCAAAAGTATTACGGCGGATTAACACCAGAAATACTTATCGAAAATTATAAAAAGCAATTTGAAAGAGCAAAGGCTTTAGAGGCAGAGTATATGG
>CALGWE010000224.1:0-2578 GCA_937935915.1 uncultured Clostridia bacterium | reverse complement strand
TTTCTACTTAGACACTCTAACTGGCGTAAAAGAAAAAAGTTAATTTTTTCACTTTGATAGATGATAGTAAGTTGAGGCTTAGAATTATCTATAGTCTGATTTCTACTTATCTGTAAGCATAATAAAAATGACCTTTAAGAAATTATCTTCTTAAAGGTCATTTCATCAATATAACATATAATTAATCGCACTTTCATTATCTTACTTATAGTTTATGTTACAATGAATATAGCTAAATTCATATTTTCTCGTTCAAATGGAAAATCAATAAATTGGAATTTGTGGAGGTCGTAATGGTAAGAAAAGCAACTATAAACGATACAGAACAATTGAGTATTTTAAATGTGAAATGATTGCTTTTGCAGAGGACCATTGTAGCAAGAAGTATCCACTTCACAAATATGAACTTCTTACAGGAAAAGAAAATCTTATTGCACAATCTGTATACAGTAAACTTGGATATATAGATGACAACGAGCTTCATTTATCAAAACGAATGAATAAATAAACACCTTCCAGCTTTTGCATTTACTTCATATGCAATGTCTTTCCATCCATAGTTAGGGCTAAGAGGTATGACTTCCCATGTTATTTCTATTAATTTCTCTAACGTATAAGCACTGTCGTAGTGGAACGGCTTATCGGCTTTGTTTGTGTATTCAATAGTGACAGCTTGATTAGATACTTTTATTAACTCACCTATTATTAATGTAGAATCCTCACAACTTTCTTGTGGATGAATAGGTTGTGTGGGATTAATAGTTTCAACATATTCATAGTAAGTGAATATACATACAATCAAGAGTATGCCTACAATTAGCACAAGCTTTTTCATAAATTCAGACATCCTCCCTTAATTAGTTATAGATATTACGAAATACAGTACTTATTAATATCTGGATGTATTTCATGCAGAATTTATTTGATTTGCTTTTATGTAATATTTTACATCTCCACCGCCAGTGTTTTCTTCTATACTTAAAAGAAGTTTTTGCTCTAACCTTCTTTCTTCGCAACCTAAAAGTTTTCTAAATAGAAAGAGGGAGTCAGTGGGGACACCATGCTACCTCTGTAGTAATTTGACGATATTCTTAGTGAAGAGAATCAACGAGGTTTTAGGTGTGCTGGTTTGAGCGAAATGTAATGAAGCGAGTTCACACCGTTTCTTTGATTATCGAACTTAGAACAACGCGATAAAGCGAGCGTTACAAATTACGGGAGGGTAGCAGGGGCACCCATGACTCCCTCTAGTGTTTTACCCTATTCTTAAAAGAAGTTTTTGCATTAACCACTCTTTTTCTCTCCCTACAATGTTTTGCTCTAGCCTTCTTTTTTCTCTCACCTAAAAGTTTTCCAAATAGAAGCGGGAGTCATGCGTGATAACAATCTACCTCTGGAGTAATTTGATGATATTCTTAGTGAAGAGAATGAAAGAGCTCTTAGGCGAAGTGTTTGAGCGCAGCGAGTTTTTCGCCGTTTCTTTCATTCTCAAGCTTAGAATATCACAAATTACGTAAGGTGTAGTTGTTAGCACGCATGACTCCCGCCAGCTATTTTGTAATAACTTTTATTTTTTCCCATTCCAGCAGTAAGTACAGAGTTTGCATGGCTCAATGCCTACTGATTCAATCATGTCATCTAAACGGTGATATCTTAATGAAGTAAACTTGAGTTGTTTACAGATTTCATCGTTCATTTCTTTGTAGTTTTGACTATCTGGGTCTGTGTAGTCTGCTACTCTTTCATCGGCTTTGTCGCCTTCACGGTCTAAGATAATACGTCTTGTAATAAGGTCAAGGTCTGAATTAGAGCGTGAGAAGTTTAAGTATGGACAGCCATAGAATAATGGTGGACAGGCTGGTCTAATATGCACTTCTTTTGCGCCACTTTGATATAAGAATTCTGTTGTTTCGCGAAGTTGTGTGCCACGTACAATAGAGTCATCAATTAATAATAAACTCTTATCTCGAATTAAAGGATCTACAGGAATAAGTTTCATATGCGCTACTAAGTTACGTTGTGTTTGATTCGTAGGCATAAACGAACGTGACCAGGTTGGTGTATATTTGATAAATGGTCTTGCAAATGGAATTCCTGAAGCATTGGCATATCCTACAGCATGTGCTATTCCCGAATCTGGTACACCTGCTACTAAATCAGGGGTTACATTATCCCTTCTTGCAAGCATTTCGCCACATTTATAGCGCATTGTTTCTACGTTAACCCCTTCATAGGTAGATGTTGGATAACCATAGTAGATCCATAAGAAAGTACAAATTTTCATTTCTTCACGAGGTGCACTTACTTTTTCCATCCCTTCTGGCGTAACAAATACGATTTCTGATGGTCCAAGTTCATAATAATCTTTGTAGCCTAAATTCATATAGGCAAAGTTTTCAAAAGATACGCAGTAGCCATCTTCTTTTTTACCAATCATAACTGGTGTACGTCCAAAGCGGTCTCTTGCACCATATAACCCTTTAGAAGTCATAATAAGCATAGTCATTGAGCCATCTACAACCTCTTGTACATATTGAATCCCTTCTACTAAACTATCTTTTTGATTAATAAGTGCTGC
>CALGWE010000223.1:0-1073 GCA_937935915.1 uncultured Clostridia bacterium | reverse complement strand
TGTGTAACGATTTAGGAATAGAAGTAGGAACACTTGCTAAAACAGGAATACCACAAAAACTATTATGTAGTGGTATGGGAATGTATGAAATTATAAAAACAGCTTATGATGGAGCTAGCAGTCAAAATGGTAAGAAGTACTATATTACAATGCGAAAAGGTAAGTTATGTGTGGATCAAGTCGGTAATGAAGTTGTTGACTACACTTTGCGAGCAGATACAAATATAGTCGAAAGTTCATATTCTGAGAATGCAGAGGGTGTGGTCAATAAGGTTAAGATTTATGATGAAGATGACCAGTATTTAGAAGTAGTACAAAATGATGAACTCATTAATTTAGTCGGTATTTTTCAAGAGATTTATATTAAAGAAGAAGATAAACAGGCAAAAACTGTGGCAAGTAGTATGCTTCAAGGTATTGCTAAAGAAGCTACGGTTACAGTAAAAGGGAATACAAATAATCTTATCTACATGTTCTAAAACATATGTTTCAGCGGCCACTATCTGTTCATTAGGTATGATTTTATTAATTTCAGCTTCCTTGAGTTCATACCCATGCATCACATAAAAAGTTGGTTTATGTAATAATTTAGCCCATTTAATCCCAATGCAATTAATTTGTGAAAGGCCTGAAAAACCTATGACCTTAGCTGGTAAACTTTTAACCAACAATTCCAGTACTCTACCCACCTTCGTTTTAGCCCGACTATAATATGTCTTAGTATGTCTAACTGACATCAACTGTTTATTGACAATGGCTGGACCATTATCATCTTTAAAATCACCTACTAATAATGTTTTAATACGTCCTTCACAAATCCTTTGAATTTTTGCACACTGTCTCATACCTCTATACATATGACCTAACACTTCAAAAAAGGCCATATCATTTTGATAAAGTTTATAATGCCTTATAACATGTTGTAATATAAAAGCCCACCCCAAATAACGTGATAGGCCATAATACCCTGCCCCCATGCTTTCAAAATAATGGGGATCATAGCCCTTAAACCAACTTGATTCTTCACAAGATACACTTCCGATAGCAATTGGTACATACACTATTTTTAACTT
>CALGWE010000222.1:0-1253 GCA_937935915.1 uncultured Clostridia bacterium | reverse complement strand
CGTAGTTGCTGCACCTAGCATAACTAAAATCGCCACTAGCTTCTCTTGTCTAAATCCCATCCACACCGCTATAGGTAAAAAAACAGCTGTAAATCCAATGAGCTTAAGAAAAGCGCAACCAAAAGCTAAATGTATATTCTTTCCCGCTTTATGTATATTAAAACTGGCCCCTAATGCCATAAGTCCCATTGGTGTTGCTAATGCTGCTACTCGAGTTACTGTCTTTTGTAAAATAACTGGTTGCGGAATCTTAATAAGCGACCATATGAACCCTACAATAATCCCAATAATAATCGGATTCGTTATCACACCTTTTAATGTACTCTTAATAATCTGCCCATCTATATGTCCTCTATTAGGCTTCAATAAATTCAAAATAACTACAGCTGCAATATTATATAAAGGTACTGCCCCAATAATCATTAAAGCCGATGGTCCTGCCTGTCCATATATATTTTGAATGAAGGCGCAGCCTAAAAGGGCTGAACTACTGCGATAAGCTGCTTGCGCAAACTCGCCTTGCACTGAGCGATCCTTAATCAGCATTGAAATACCCACTGCTATTAAAATACTAATAAGAGAAGCCACAAAGCAAAAAAGCACAAACTTCGTATCCCAGCTTTCACTAAAGTCAGCTGTTGAAAGCTCCTCAAAAAGCATAACAGGCAATGCTACCTTAAAGACAAACTTATTCATCTTAGAAGCAAAAGCTTCATCAAAGATTCCCACTTGATTAAAGATATACCCCAATACCATTAATAAGAAAATAGGTATTGTAGCATTTAAACTAAATATTAAATTCTCCATAATGACTCCCTCATTTATATATCTTTTTCTATCTTACCCTTACTTATTATATCTATAATCCACTTTATTTGCATGAATATATTTATAATATTATACAGGGCAATAAAAAACAGAGTAACTAATCTATAATCAGTTACTCTGCTGCATGTGTAAATTTCATATTTTATTACATTATTCTAAGTTAAAAGGTGTTACTTGATATACATAATAGTTTAACCAGTTAGAGAAGATTGCGTAGGCATGTGAACGCCAACAAACATTGATGCCATCTTCTCTGCAATTATTATTAAAATAATTCACCGGCATGTTAATTGGTAACCCTTTTTCTAAATCTCGTAAGTATTCTTCTTCTAGAGTTCTTGCTTCGTACTCTGCATGACCTGTTATAAAAATATGTTTACCATCTTTAGAACATATAAGAGTTGGTCCTGCTTCATCAGAAGTTA
>CALGWE010000221.1:0-2629 GCA_937935915.1 uncultured Clostridia bacterium | reverse complement strand
ACAAGTATAATTATGATTTTTTAAAATTCTATCTTTAAAAAGCTGCCAATATAGAGAGTTTAAGTAGTCTTCATATTTTATTCGAAGACTAGTTTCTAGAAAGTCTAAATATAAATAGTCTAAGTCACAAGTTGTTAGATTAGTGTGTTCTTGATCAAAAAATTCGCAACAATCTGTTGGACTTGGTATTTTGTTATTTGCAGTCACTACACTTTTTGCAATTGTGACATTACCAGTAGAGTTTAATGCTTCAAAACGTGCACTTAGAAGTCTTGAAGCAAGTGGTATTATGTCAGCAGATGAATTAGTTGGTGCAAAAAAAGTGTTAGATGCAGCAGCGCTTACTTATGTAGCAGCAGCCATGGCATCTATTTTATCACTTATTAGATTAATACTTATTAGCAATAGAAATAATGATTAAAAGACGCTGCTTTAGCGTCTTTTAATGTGTATGAAAGGATTTTTTTATGACTAAAAATATACGTGAGCAAGTGGTAAACTTGCTACTTGAAATAGAACGAGATAAAAGTTATGCACAGCTAGCACTTAAAAATGAGCTTAAAGATATTACAGGTCCAGATAAAGGATTTATGACAGAAGTTGTGTATGGGACATTAAAGTATCAAATTAAATTAGATTATATTATTGACCAATTTTCTAAAACACCAGTACGTAAGATGAAACCACTTATTAGACAGCTTTTCCGTATGAGTGTCTATCAATTAATGTATCTTGATAAAGTACCTGCTTCAGCAGTTATTAATGAAGCTGTAAAAATTGCAAAGAAAAGAAAATTTGTATCCCTTTCAGGATTTGTAAATGGCGTACTGCGTACAATTGACAGGGAAAGAGCAAATATTAAATATCCTTCAAAAGAAAAAGAAACTGTGCGTTATATGAGTGTGATGTATTCATTACCAGAATGGATGATTGAAACTTGGCTTAAAAGCTATGAGGTGGCAAAAGTAGAAGCTATTTGTAGTGCACTTAATGAACGTGCTCAGGTATGTGTACGTGTGAATACTTTAAAAGCTACTAAAGAAGAAGTGATTAAACGTCTTGAAGCAGAAGGTGTAACGGTTATGCCTGGTGAATTCTTAGAAGAAGCCATGTATCTAAAAAATGTAGATAATATCCAAAATATGTCGTCTTTTAAAGAAGGTTTATGGACTGTACAAGATGAAAGTGCTATGCTAGTAGGGAAAGTTATTGCACCTAAACCAGGAGAGCGTATATTAGATTTATGTAGTGCACCAGGTGGTAAGTCTATTCATATGGCTGAACTTATGCAAAACAAAGGTGAGATTATTAGCTGTGACATTCATCCACATAAATTAGAACTTATTGCTAAAAATGCGGAGCGTATGGGAGTGGCTATTATTAAACCAACACTTCAAGATGGTACAGTATGTAATGAAGCTTTTATCGAAAGCTTTGACCGTGTTTTAGTGGATGCACCTTGTTCAGGACTTGGGATTATGAAACGTAAACCAGATATTCGTTATAATAAAGAAGCCACAGATCTTGAGGATATTGCAGCGATTCAACGTGCTATTTTAAAACAAGCTGTAAAATATCTTAAACCAGAAGGCACACTTGTTTATAGTACATGTACGATTTCAAAAGCAGAAAATGAAGAAATGGTAGCTTTTATTACAGATGAACTTGGTTTAGAATTAAATGAAATCGTAGATACTATACCTAAAGTACTTCAAAAAGAAGTGGAGAAGGATAGTATGATTCAAATTTTACCACAAATAGCAGGAACAGATGGATTCTTTATTGCGGGGTTAAAAAAGAGGGGTATTTAAATAATGAAAGATATTAGAAGTAAAGACTTAAAGGAACTAGAAGAAATTATCTTAGGCTATGGTGAAAGTAAGTTTAGAGCAAAGCAACTTTTTGAGTGGCTTCATAAGAAAATGGTAGGCAGCTATGATGAAATGAGAAACTTACCACAAGGCTTAAGACAAAAGTTGGCAGTAGATTATCCATTAGTGCCATTACGCATTGTAGAAGCCTTACATTCCCAGTTAGATGGGACTATAAAATACTTGTTTGAGTTACCAGATTCACATATAATAGAAAGTGTTTTGATGCGTTATAAACATGGAAATTCAGTGTGTATTTCATCACAAGTAGGTTGCCGTATGGGATGTAAATTCTGTGCATCTACATTAGAAGGACTTGTAAGACCACTGACACCAGGTGAAATGGTAGGTCAAATTTATGCCATTGAGCAAGATATTGGGGAACGTATTTCAAATATTGTTATTATGGGAAGTGGAGAGCCATTAGAATATCTTGATATTACAGAGCGCTTTTTAGAACTTATTAATCATGAGATGGGACAAAATATAGGACAACGTCATATAACAGTATCTACATGTGGACTTGTGCCACAAATTAAGGAGCTAGCTGATAAAGGCATGCAAATTAATTTAGCACTTTCTTTACATGCAACTACAGATGAAAAACGTAAGCAAATTATGCCTGTTGCTTACCGTTATAGTATTCAAGAGGTATTAGAAGCTTGTCAGTATTATATTGATAAGACAGGACGCCGTGTAACATTTGAATATGCATTAATTCATGGTGAAAATGATAGGGAAGAAGATGCAAAAAGTTT
>CALGWE010000220.1:0-1692 GCA_937935915.1 uncultured Clostridia bacterium | reverse complement strand
GCCTCATACCATCTGTCTTAGGTAAATCTAATTCATTCATAATTTTATCTTGCAGGGAGCCACCAGCTTGCAGGCCACTTTGTAAAAGTTTTAGTAGTACCTGCCCCTCATCCTTTTGCATGACCTCTAAAGTTAATAATTCATTAAAAATGGCCATATCCTGAAGCTTAACAGGTATGGACTTCCCATCTTCTTGCACCAGTACAGTTTGTCCATTTTCAAGCTTAGTCAATGACCCTTTTAATATATCACCAATTTTTATATCAGAAAGAAGCTGACCACTTCTTGCTGTCAGCTTTTGCTCACCTTTTATTTGTTTAAAACCTACACCTATGGATTCAATCACATAAATCCCTCACTTTAAATTAAATTTTTTAAAAAACTTCTGCGATGTAAAGGTGTAAGTCCCTTTGCACGGATTCCATCATAATGACTTTGGCTGCCATATCCTTTATTACTTGCCCAATCATAATCTGGATAATCCTTTGCATAATCAGTCATCATACGATCTCTTGTTACTTTAGCAATTACACTAGCAGCTGCAATACTGGCACTTTTATCATCACCACCAATGACAGCATGTTGCATTTCTTGTACTAAAGGAATTGTATGGTTCCCATCCACTAAAATAACATCTATTGACTTATTTAATTGTGCAAGTGCTTCACGCATTGCCTTAAAAGTAGCTTGTAAAATATTAATCTCATCAATTACAGGTGCTTCTACGATTCCTACACCAATGCCTAATGCTACTTCTTTAATTTCATCATATAAAGCCTCACGTTTTGCTTCTGTGAGCTTTTTAGAATCTTTTAAGCCTAATAGATTAGTCTCATAAGGTAAAATAACTGCTGCAGCTACTACCGGCCCTGCTAGCGGTCCTCGTCCCACTTCATCAATGCCTACAAGCACTTTTTCATGAGCATGAAATACAGCATCAAATTCACATTTTAACTGCCACTGACGAAGTGTATTTTCATAAGCTTCATATTGCTTCACATACTTTGCAATAAGCTTTTTAACACCACTACGTTCATCCACCTCAAATGGTTTTAATGCTTCTAGTAACTGCTTTTTAGGGACTGTTTTTAAATATGCGTCGATTTCTTTTATATTCATTTCTTCACCTTATTTTAATATACCTATTCTATTAAAAGGATAAATACACAGACCTGCTTTTGCCAAAATCTCTTTTCTTGCAATTGGACCAAACACTCTACTATCTTTACTATTACTTCGGTTATCACCCATCATAAAATAATAGCCTTCTGGTACAATATACGGAAATTTAATTTTGGAACCTGCATATAAATAGGTATTTTCTTTATCATTTAAATATGTTTCTTTAAGCGCTTTACCATTTACATAAACTTCTCCTGATTCAATATTAATTTCATCTCCTGGCACACCTATAATACGTTTAATAAGGTGATCCTCTTCAAAATGAAACACCGCAATCTCACCACGTATTGGATCACGATAATAATAAGGGATACGGTTTACAATTAAATGATCACCTGGATTAATTGTACTTACCATAGATGCTGTTGGTACCTTTGTATGACTAATAATAAAACTAGAAATTAATACTGCACTTAATACTGCTAAAATGAGTTCTTTTATTTTTTCAATTAGGCGCTTTAACTGTATATTTTCTATGCCCATTATCCTCACTCATTTCTATCTATTGTT
>CALGWE010000219.1:0-2003 GCA_937935915.1 uncultured Clostridia bacterium | reverse complement strand
AGGCAAAATCCAGATATGGAGCTTGTAGCAGTATTTACAAGACGTGCACCAGAAACATTAACAATTCAAACACCTTCAGCAGCAGTTGTACACATGGATGATATTGAATCATATACAGATAAAGTTGACGTAGTGATTTTATGTGGAGGTTCAGCAACTGATTTACCAGTTCAAGGACCAGAAATGGCTAAATTATTCAATACAATCGATAGCTTTGATACACATGCAAGAATTCCAGAATATCATGCAAGTGTAGAAGCAGCAGCTACAGCAGCTGGTAAAACAAGTGTTATTTCAGTAGGTTGGGATCCAGGATTATTCTCAATGATTCGTATGATGTCAGGTGCGATCTTACCAGTAGGTGAAGATTATACATTCTGGGGTAAAGGTGTAAGCCAAGGTCACTCTGATGCAATTAGACGTGTTAACGGTGTTAAAAATGGTATTCAATACACAATCCCTGTAACAGAAGCAATCGACAAAGTTAGAGCTGGTGAAAATCCAACACTTTCTACAAGAGAAAAACACACAAGAGAATGTTTCGTAGTAGCAGAAGAAGGTGCAGATAAAGCACAAATTGAAAATGATATCAAAAATATGCCAAACTACTTCGCTGATTACAATACAACAGTTCACTTCATCACAGAAGAAGAACTTAAAGCTAACCACAGCAAAATGCCACACGGTGGATTCGTATTTAGAAGTGGTGTAACAGGTGCAAATGAAGAACACAAACAAATCATTGAGTTCTCATTAAAACTTGATAGTAACCCAGAATTTACAGCACAAGTATTAGTAGCATATGCGCGTGCAGCTGTAAGAATGAACAAAGAAGGAAACACTGGTGCGAAAACAGTATTTGATGTACCACTTTCTTACTTATCAGCACAGTCTTCAGCAGAACTTATCAAAAACTTATTATAATATCCTTTTTAAAATCTCAAATAACATGTATAATCAGATAAGAAAGTCCATGTTAAGGAGAAAGATATGTATCAAGAAGAACCATATGAATTATTTGAAGGCGATATTAGAAAGTTAGACGAGCTGATTAGTCAGCTAGAACTTTGGAGTGACGAATATACAATCAATCACAAAAAAGAAGAAGTAAGACTTCCAGAATATATGGGCTTACATGAAAATCTAGAAGAACTAAAAGGGCAGCTTCAAACTTTCATTGATGAAAGACGTGCAGAAGGCGATGAAAAAATCGAAGCTTATGCTGCAAGTATTGCCGAGAAGCTTGAAAAGTATAAAGAGACAGAAGAAGTGATTCATGAATGGATTAGAAACATTAAAAATGTATATGTAATCGTTATGAAATCACCAATTCTTGAAAAAAATAGAGCTTATATTGACCGTATTATAGGTGCTTAATAAAAAGGTTATAAGACAAGTGAATCTTGTTTTATAGCCTTTTTTTGTTGTTTGAAAAATTATATGTGCAATATAGTACATTGTAAGTAACTAACACAAAAGACTATAATTTAACTGTAGTAGATAAAAGGGGGAAAATAAATGGAGCTTTATGTAAAAAATGTAATAGGAAATGAAGAAACAGCAAGTAAAGTCACAAGGGAAATGGTTGGTCCATTAGCAACACTTAAGTTACCATTAGGCAAGAGAATTTCATCAAGCTGGCAGCCTAAAAAGGGGTATACATTAGATAAAATAGAGGTAGAAGGTGTACCAATTGAACGTACTACACCAGAAAATGGTGGTAATGGAAAAGTTGTATTAATATTACATGGTGGCGGTTATGTATGGCCATTAATGGATAGCAGCCGAGAAGGTGCTATAATGTATTCTGAGTTTACAGATGGAGCGCAGGTCATTAATGTAGATTACCGCGTTGCACCAACGGATCTTTATCCAGCAGCATTAGAAGATTGTGTTGCAGCATATAAATGGATTTTAGAACAAGGATATAAAGGAAAAGATATTTTACTAATAGGTGAGTCTGCAGGAGGAGGACTTGAACTTGCCTTACCACTTTATTTAAG
>CALGWE010000218.1:0-3425 GCA_937935915.1 uncultured Clostridia bacterium | reverse complement strand
ATTCGTTTTTAGCGATTTTCTTGTGAAGTTTTTTCGCTTCCTCTTCATCAAACTGTTCCTGAGCTCTTTCTACCAAGGAAACAACGTCTCCCATTCCTAAGATACGAGAAGCAATACGTTCTGGATGGAATGGCTGTAAGTCTGCCATTTTTTCACCCATACCAACATATTTGATAGGCTTATTTGTTACAGCTTTTACAGATAAGGCTGCCCCACCTCTACTGTCACCATCTAACTTAGTCATGACAACACCGTCAAGTCCTAAAGTATTATCGAAGGATTCAGCTACGTTTACGGCATCTTGTCCTGTCATTGCATCTACTACAAGTAAGATTTCTTGTGGTTTAAGAGCTGCCTTGATGTTTTTAAGCTCATCCATAAGCACTTCGTCAATATGTAAACGACCCGCTGTATCTATGATAACAACATCATTATTATTTTCTTTGGCATGTTCAAGCCCTGCTTTTGCAATGTCTACTGGATTTACCTGATTTCCCATAGAGAATACAGGCACATTAACTTGCTTTCCTACTTTTATTAATTGATCAATCGCTGCTGGTCTGTAAACATCACAGGCTACAAGTAGAGGTCTTTTCCCTTGAGATTTTATAAGACTACTAAGTTTAGCACTTGTTGTTGTTTTACCAGCCCCTTGAAGACCTACCATCATAATGACTGTAATTCCTCTTGGTGCGAATGTGATTTTGCTTTGTGTAGAACCCATTAAATTAACAAGTTCTTCATTTACTATTTTTATAACATGTTGTCCTGGTGTTAAACTCTCCATGACTTCTTGTCCAACTGCACGTTCTTCAATAGTCTTGATAAAGTTTTTAACAACTTTAAAGTTAACATCAGCTTCTAAAAGCGCAAGCTTAACTTCACGAAGTGCTACTTTAACATCTTTGTCTGTTAACTTACCTTTGCCTTTAAGCTGTTTGAAAACATCTTGTAATTTGGTTGATAATTGATCAAAAGGCATACATGAGTCCTCCTATATTTTATTTATTAATTCATCTACTAGAGCAATGACCTCTTGTATGCGATTTGCCTGTTCACCCTCTAGACTTTTACTCACGTCATTACAATGACTTTTTATTTTGATGAGTACTTGTTGCTGCTTTTGGAATTTAGCAAAGAGCTGCAACTTATTTTCGTAATCTAGGAGTTTACCTTCAGCTTTTTTAATCGTGTCAAAGACACTTTGTCTACTAATTTGATGTTGTTCAGAAAGCTCTCCTAGAGATAAATCTTCAAAATAATATTCTCGTAATAAATCTCGTTGTTTATCAGTGAGCAATTCCTGATAAAAGTCAAATAAATAGGTTATCACAACAAACTTTTCCATGTTACACCCCGACTTACTGTCAGTCCTTTTTGCTTTACACTAGATGATTATAATGAAAACCTTGTTATTTGTCAACCGTAAATTTAAAACTTATTATTCCGTCTGGAAAAGTGCTGTGGCAAACGCTTGAGCATCAAAAGGTTGAAGATCATCGATTTTTTCACCAACTCCAATAAATTTAACTGGCACTTGGAAGTTTTCATAAATTCCTACAATAGCTCCACCCTTAGCTGTACCATCTAACTTCGTTAAAATAATTCCACTAATCTCGGCTACTTCTTTAAAGAGTTTAACTTGTTGGATTGCATTTTGCCCTGTTGTAGCATCTAATGCAATTAGAATTTCCTTTTTAGCTTCTGGATATTCTCTTGCAATAATACGTGAGATTTTTTCTAATTCCTTCATAAGGTTTGTTTTGTTTTGAAGACGCCCTGCTGTATCACAAATAAGCACATCGCTTTTACGTGCTTTAGCTGCTGCAATAGCATCAAATACAACTGCGGCTGCATCTGTGCCTTCATCATGTTTAATGATTTCTACGCCTGCACGTTCACACCATACTTGAAGTTGTTCAATAGCCGCTGCTCTAAATGTATCGGCTGCTGCCACAAGTACTTTCTTACCTTCTGATTTATAAAGATGTGACATTTTACCAATAGATGTTGTTTTACCTACACCATTTACTCCAATAACTAAAACAACAGTTGGACCATCTGGATTTAAGATACTTTCTGTTGGTGTTTTTGTTAAAATAGCTGTAATAATCTCTTGAAGTGCTATTTTTAAGCCTTGTGGATCTGTAATCTTATCTGTTTTTACTTTTTGACGTAGCTCATCCATAATTTTAAGTGTAGTATCTACACCGAAGTCTGCCATAATCAGTGCTTCTTCTAACTCTTCATATAAGTCTTCATCAATGTGTTTAAAGTTACTTAAAACATCTTCTACACCTTTTAAGAAGTTATCTCTTGTTTTAGTAAGTCCACTAAATAAGCGTTTCATGAAACCTTTTTTCTTTTCTACTGGTGCAGCAACTTCTTCAGTTTGAGCTTCTTCTACTTCTTCTACTTCTTCTGCGTGTGGTGCTTCTTCTGTAGTTTCTTCTTGTACAATTTCTTCTACAGTTTCTTCAGCTACTTTTACTGCTTCAACTGTTTCTTGAATTTCTTCTTGTTTTTCCTCTTGTACTACTTCTTCAGCTTTTGGTGCCTGCAAGGTCACTGCTTCAGTTTCTGCCCCTTCATCTGGCACCGCTTCTTGCTCATTTGATAAACTTTCCTCTTCTACAACTGGTTCTTCTTGCTCATTTGAATCTGCAGCTTCTTCTATAGTTTCACTAGAAACCTCTTCATTTGTAGTATCTACTGTTTCTTCTTGAAGCATACTTTCTTGTTTAACTTCTTCTACAACCTGTGCTTCTTTTTTACCAAATAATCTTTTAAAAAATCCCATTCTCTAGCCTCCTAATGACTTTTTTTCTGATCCATATAATTACTTGCATCTTCGAGTTCAATTGAAAGAATTGTTGAAACACCACGTTCTTGCATTGTTACACCATATAATGTATGGGCGCGTTCCATTGTCCCTTTTCTATGAGTAATTACAATAAACTGTGTTTCCTTAGATAACTTTTCAAGATAATCTGCAAACCTTAATACATTGGCATCATCTAAAGCAGCCTCAATCTCATCCAGTACACAGAATGGAGATGGTTTAAGCTTTAAAATACCAAAGATCAGCGAAATAGCTGTAAGTGTTCGCTCGCCCCCTGAAAGGAGGGTCATATTTTGAAGTTTCTTACCCGGTGGTTTAGCAATAATTTCAATACCTGATTCTAAGATATTTTCTTCATCGAGAAGCTGTAAGTACGCCTCTCCACCACCAAATAATTCTTTAAATACTTCTGTAAAGTTTTCTGCAATAATCGCAAACTGCGCTCTAAAGATTTCTTTCATCTGGCTCATAAGTTCATCAATCATTTCAATTAATGCAGCTTCGGCTTTTTCCATATCTTCTTTTTGACCTGTTAAAAATTCATAACGGGTTTTAGTTTCTTTATACTCTTCTACAGCATTTA